>JBKJNP010000210.1:0-3058 GCA_046593565.1 Sphingomicrobium sp.
ACGTGCGATCCGATACTTCATGGAAACTGTCGGACGGGAGCAGCTTGGCTCCGAGCGCGAGATTGACCGTTACCTGGTCTGGCCCGGGCAGGCGACGTCCTACAAGATTGGCCATAACGAAATATTACGCATTCGGGGCGAGACACAGCGACGGCTCGGCAGCCGGTTCGACATCAAGGCGTTCCATGATTTGGTGCTGTTGAGCGGCTCCATGCCACTCGAAGTGCTGTCATCAATGGCAAGAGGCTGGGACGGAGGCCAAATTAGCTAGTCGGCTGCTTGCGATTAAGTCTGTCGCCGCGGGAAAACCACTGATGCCTGCTTTCGTCCCAAAGCGGACATCAGCCATGCGGAATGAACTCAGCAACCAGGCCCACGACAGCCGAGGGTGACGTAGGTTTCGGAGACGACTCTCCAGTGCCCGGTCGCCTTCGACCAGTGAACGAAGTAGCGACCGAATGGCCGGGACATTCCGGCCGTCTTGCGGTTGATGCCTTCCCACCGGCCGATTTCGGCCGCCCGACGCACACCCTTGCGCTCTCCAACCTCAACCTGGCTTGGCGTGCGCACGTAGCGATCATGTCCTGCGGTGGCGAAATCCTCGGCCCAGCCCCTTCGGGCTTCCTCTCGGCTGCGATCGATGCCGCTACTTCCTCCGATCAGCACGTAGTCGTCGGCGGCAATTCGCATCGCGCCGTCAAGATCGTGCGCCGCAATCGCCCGATTGTGTTCCGCGCGCAACGCCAGGATTGTCTTCTTCTCGTCGGAGTGAGACGGAGCGGCCTGTAGCTGCGCGCTGATCATCGCCATGCCCACCGCAGCACAGAAGATTTTTGAAAGCATTGCTAGGTTGCTCCGTAACGGTCGCTGAGTTGTCTGCTCCCTGCGCCGCTCAGCCCACGTCCGCTTTCCATCCATTGCGGACAATCGAATGAGGCGCGGAATCGTTGGCCTCGCTTGGAATGGGGGCAGCACCCCACGATCACTGAGCAGGTGGAGGATTGGCCACAAAAGCTGGCACGGCTGCATCGTCAGCGAAGCGCCACGCCGACAGATACGCCAATCGAATGATCTTGGTCATTTTCGCGTAGTTGATCTTGTCAGCTGTGTCGGTGCTTTGATGATAGTCAGGGTGGAAGCCCGTGAAGAACCAGAAGGCCGGTATGTTCTTTAAGACGAAGGGAAACTGGTCGCTTCGGAAAAAGATATTGAGCGCATTTTCTCGATCGAAGCGCTCGTCGAGGGTCAATCCAACACTTTGGTTGGCAGCGCGGACGATCCTGGCGAAATCCGGGCTATAGCCCGCACCGATCAAATTCAGCCGGTTGCTGTTGTCCTTGGGAATGTCGATCAGTCCGTTAGTTTGCACGCTGGCGGCCTCGTCCCGGCCGATCATGTCGAAATTGATCATCGCCCGCGTCGTGGCCAGCGGCCGGAGCGGATGAGCAGCCATATAGTAACTGCCCAGAAGACCCCGTTCTTCACCGGCAAATACCACGAACAGGAGCGAGCGCTTCGGCTTCACTGGATTGGCCGCGAACGCGCGCGCGAGGGACACGACACCAACAGTGCCCGAGCCGTTGTCATCCGCCCCATGCCAAATTTGCTGCGTGTCGTGTCCCTCATGATCGTGATGCGCACTAATAATCACCGTCTCTGCCGCCAGCGTTGGATCAGAGCCGGGCAATAGGCCGACGACATTGTGGGACACACCGCGCGAGCGGACCGTGTTCTCGAGTTTCAGATTCACCGTGGCACCCGGAATTGCCCGCGAATGAGGCAACAAGTCTCGATCGATCGCAGCCTGCAGCATCTTCGGGGTCATGCCAGCGCCGGCAAGCAGCTCGTTACCCAATGAGTCGGACACGGTAATGACGGGAATTTTCAGATCATCATCCGGCAACGCCTGCGACGGCAAGGCCGGCACGCGGGCCGCGCTACCGCCGATGCGCGCCTGACGCTCAAGGTTGGAAGGATGCTTGCGGTTCGGCTCCGCCATGACGAGAACGGCAACCGCACCATGGGCCTGGGCGGTAAGTCCCTTCACGCGATTGGTCGCAAATTGAGTGTTGCCGGTGCCGTAAAAACGCGAGCCCGGGTCATTCTCTTGGGGCTCGTGCTCAAAAACGACGACGATCTTTCCTCTGGCGTCCAGTCGTCGATAATCATCATACCCTACCCCGGGAGCAGTGATGCCATAGCCAGCGAAAACGATGGGAGCGGTCACATTGATATCGTCTCGGTAGGCACCAACCATATCCGGCGCACGCCAAGTCCGCGTTTTCGTACCCATATTCAGAGTGATGTGGTTTTCTGCGCGGTTGGGGCGGTATTCCATGATCGGAACCGACTGGAGAAAGCTGGCGCGTCCCTGTTCATCGACAGCGGCGGGTTTGAGGCCGGCCTTGGCGAACTCGGCAGAAGTCCATTGGATCGCCGCGTCATCGCCTGGCTGGAGCGACATGCGCCCCTGCAGCGCGCCTGATGCAACAAAACCGAGGTCGGCCCGAATATCCGCTTCGCGTATACGATCCATTCCCGCATTTTGACTAGAAGGGATCGAACCTAGCTCCCGTTGAGCAGCGCCGGCAGCAAATGGAATAAGGCAAAGAACGGCCGCAATAAGGTGTTTCATTTCCGAAGCTCCCCCAACTGAGCCTCGTGGCCCTACGTGCGAATAAAGCTGACAGGTAGCAGGGGGCTTGGCAAGCGAGCACCCCCTGCACGATTACGAGGGAGGCAGGGCCTCGTCAGCACTACAAAGAAGCATCACCAGCCCCGGCGGTGATCGTGCCGTGCTTGTTAGCTCGACCCATTGCGCAATTTGTCGAACGACCGCCTATTTCGAACCCTGCGAGGCTTCAACCCCCTGTGCGATTGTGGGCGTCGATCTTGCGATGGAACCCCGACACGGGGGCACACGTCGGAAACGTGAAAGGCGGATTGGGCCTAAGCTAATGTCCGTTTTCCACCCATTCCGGCCGCTAGAGGTGGGTTTCGCTTACGCCCCAAGGATGATGCGCACCGCTTCGGCAGTGCGCATCGCTCCCCTGACAGG
>JBKJNP010000010.1:0-7151 GCA_046593565.1 Sphingomicrobium sp.
CGCCATCCACAATTGCCTCGACCAATCCGTCGGCGAAGCGCAGCGACAGTGCCGCCGCCTCGCGCGCGTCGCGCGCGTGAAGAATGGTCTTGCCCTGGCGGTCGGTGACCCGGACGAACCCGCGCTGCAGCGGGCGTTCGGGATGCGCCAGCCCGGCCAGCCGCCACAGCGACGCCAGTTGCTCCTTGCCGCGCGCTATCCGTTGCTCGACCAGCGCCACGCGCAGCCGCGGCGCGACCTCACCGAGGTCGGCCCGGGCATGCGCCGCCCGCGCCGCCAGCGCTCGCGGCAACCGCGCCGCCACCTCGCCAAGCGTCCCCCGCGCCGGCTCGAACAACCGCGCCGCGTCGGGCCAGCGCTGTACCACCGCGCCCAGCCGCTCGCCCGATCGCCCGGCCTGCAGCGCCAGGCTCGAGCCCAGCCGCCGCCCGCGATCGCCCAACATCGCGATCAGCTCGGCGCGCACCGGCACCGCCATTTCTGCCGCGGCGGTCGGGGTCGGCGCGCGACGGTCGGCGGCGAAGTCGATCAAGGTGGTGTCGGTCTCATGCCCCACCGCCGAAATCAGCGGGATCGGCGATTCGGCGGCGGCGCGCACCACAATCTCCTCATTGAATGCCCACAGATCCTCGATCGAACCGCCACCGCGCGCGACGATGATCAAATCGGGTCGCGGCATTGGCCCCCCGTCCTCAAGCGCGCCAAAGCCGCGGATCGCCGCCGCCACCGCCTGCGCTGCCGCTTCGCCCTGAACCGGCACCGGCCACACCAGGACATGCGTCGGGCAGCGGTCGGCCAGCCGGTGGAGGATATCGCGGATCACCGCCCCGGTCGGCGAGGTGACGATGCCGATGGTGCGCGGCAGGAACGGCAGCCGCCGCTTTTTCGCCTCATCAAACAGACCTTCCGCGGCAAGGCTTCGCCTTCTTTTGTCGAGCAGCGCCATCAGCGCGCCCTCCCCGGCCAGCTCGAGCCGCTCGACCACCAATTGATATTTGGACCGCCCGGGATAGGTGGTCAGCTTGCCCGCCGCGATCACCTCCGCCCCATCCTCGGGCGCGAATTGCAATCGACCCGCTTGCCCCCGCCACAGCACCGCGTCGATGTTCGCGCCCTCGTCCTTGAGCGTGAAATAGCAATGGCCCGATCCGTGGCGCTTCCACCCCGAAATCTCGCCGCGCACGCGCACATGACCGAACGCCTCCTCGACCGTCCGCTTCAACGCCCCCGACAATTCGCTGACCGAAAAAGGCGGCGAATTGTCGCCCGCCTCATCCTTGGCTAACAGGCCGGATGCGTCATCGTCATTCGGGCCAGGGTCGGAACTGCTCATGAATATCCTGCTGCTCGGGTCGGGAGGTCGCGAAGATGCGCTCGCGAAGCGCCTTTCGCAATCGCCAAGCTGTACCAGGCTGATCGCAGCGCCGGGCAATCCGGGGATCGCGCGCTGGGCAAGTTGCCACGCCCTCGACCCGTGCGATGTCGACGCAGTGGTCGAATTGGCAACCGCCGAGGCGGTCGACCTGGTCGTGGTCGGCCCCGAGGCGCCGCTCGTCGCCGGGGTGGCCGATGTCCTGCGCGCCGTCGGCATCGCCACCTTCGGCCCCAGCGCCGCCGCCGCCATGCTGGAGGGCAGCAAGGGCTTCACCAAAGATCTTTGCTCCCGCGCCAAAATCCCGACCGCCTTTTATGTCCGGGTCGAGACCGAAGCCGCCGCGCTGGCCGCGCTCGACCAGTTCGCCATCCCCGTCGTGATCAAGGCCGATGGCCTCGCCGCGGGCAAGGGGGTGACCGTCGCGCTGACCCGCGCCGAAGCCGAAACCGCAATCCGCGCCGCTGGCGATGGGCCGATGGTGATCGAGGCGTTCCTCGAGGGCGAGGAAGCCAGCCTGTTCGCTTTGGTCGACGGCCCGCGCTGCGTCGCGCTCGCCAGCGCACAGGATCACAAGCGCGTCGGCGAGGGCGATACCGGCCCCAACACCGGCGGCATGGGGGCATACTCCCCCGCCCCGATCCTGACGCCCGAACTCGAAGCCCGCGCGATGCGTGAAATCGTCGAGCCGACCGCGCGCGCAATGGTCGAGGCCGGCACCCCGTTTTCGGGAATCCTGTTCGCCGGGCTGATGCTCACGCCCGACGGACCCAGCCTGATCGAATATAATGTCCGCTTCGGCGATCCCGAATGCGAGGCGATCTGCGCGCGGATCACAGGCGATTTCGCAGGCCTGCTTTATGCGGTCGCCACCGGCGCCAACTTCGCCGCCCCAGCACTGTCGGCCGAAACTGCGATGACCGTGATCATCGCCGCTGACGGCTACCCCTGTACTCCGCGCAAGGACGGCGGGATCACCGGGATCGGCGGCGCCGAGGCAATCCCCGGCGTGACCGTCTTCCACGCTGGTACCACCCAAGAAGGTGACCGCTTGATCGCCAGCGGCGGCCGGGTCCTCGCCGTCACCGCCACCGGCGCAACCCTGCGCGACGCGCGCGACCGCGCCTATCGAGCGGTGGACGCAATCGACTTCCCCGACGGCTTCCACCGCCGCGACATCGGCTGGCGTGAGTTGGAGCGGCAAGCCGAGGCTTGACCTTTCCCCATTGATGTGATGTGATATTGTTACATCGATCAACAATCGGTCGATGCAACGGAGGGTCATGATGCAAAAATTGCTCAGTCTTCTCGCCGCCACCTCGATGGCATTCGTCTCCGTCTCGGCAGTCCAGGCACCCCCGCCCAGCCGGCTTCACCCCGATGCGCGGTCGTCGGATGTGTTGTGCAACAACGACCCTGAAGAGATCCGACTCTATTCCACTCAGTCGGGCACATCCGCATATTCGGCCTCGGTCATGGTGCCCTCACCGCCACCGCCCCCGCCGTCCGCGCCGCGCATGGCGCTCCCGACCGTCGCCTATGAACAAGCCGCCGACGCCGCCGCCAGTGCACCGATTGCGCTCCCTGCCGTCCGCGCACCGCACCAGGTCGAGAATCGCGAGCGCTATGCGGGCAAGGAAATCGCCGCGGTCCAGCGCGCCGCCGAAGTCCCGGTCTCGACCTTCTCGATCGACGTCGACACCGGCAGCTACGCTAACGCCCGCCGCTTCCTGATGGATGGCGGCCTGCCGCCCAGGGATGCGGTGCGGACCGAAGAATTCCTCAATTACTTCCGCTATGATTACCCGCGTCCGGCCGACGCGTCGCGGCCCTTCTCGGTCACCACCGATGTCGCACGCACCCCGTGGAACGCCGACACCCGCCTGCTGCGCATCGGCATCCGCGGCTACGATATCGCGCGTGAAGCCCGTCCCGCGGCCAACCTCGTCTTCTTGGTCGATGTCTCGGGATCAATGGACGAGTCCGACAAATTGCCGCTCGTCAAAGCCGCGCTGACCAACCTCGCGGACCGCCTCAATCCCGCCGACCGCGTCTCGATCGTAGTCTATGCCGGGGCGGCGGGGGTGGTGTTGAAGCCGACCGCCAACAAGGCCGCGGTCAAGGCGGCGATTGCCTGCCTCGATGCGGGCGGATCGACCGCCGGCGGCGAAGGCATCGAGCTTGCATATGCGATGGCGCGGCAAGCCTTTCTCAAGGACGGCATCAATCGCGTCATCCTGTGCACCGACGGCGATTTCAACGTCGGCACCACCAGCGACGAAGCGCTGACCGAGCTGGTCAAGAAGCAACGCGATAGCGGCATCACGCTGACGACGCTCGGCTTCGGCACCGGCAATTACAATGAATCGATGATGGAAAAGATCGCCGATGTCGGCAATGGGAATTACGGCTATGTCGACAGCGCGAAGGAGGCCAGGAAGTTGCTCGACGAGGAATTGTCTTCGACCCTGTTCACCATCGCCCAGGACGTGAAGATCCAGGTCGAGTTCAACCCCGCCTTGGTGTCGGAATATCGGCTGGTCGGATATGAAAATCGCGCGCTTCGCGAGGAGGATTTCGCCAATGACAAGGTCGATGCGGGCGATATCGGTGCGGGCCACCAGGTGACCGCGCTGTACGAAATCGTGCCCGCCGGCGGCAAGGGCTGGCTGGCCGACCGCCGCTATGCACAAGCGTCGCCTGTCGCGGCTTCCCGCACCGACGAAGCCGCGTGGCTCAAGCTGCGCTACAAATTGCCCGGCGAGACCCGGTCGCGGCTGATCGAGCAGCCGATCGCTGCCGGCCAGCTTGCCGCCGCCGGCCCCGCCACCGGCGATTTTGCCTTCGCCGCCGCGGTTGGCGCCTTCGGCCAGCGGCTGCGCGGCGACGATGCGCTCGGCAATTTCAACTTCTCCGACATCCGCACCCTCGCCGGCAGCGGCGGCGACCATATGCGGCAGGAATTCGTCAAGCTGGTCGCGCTCGCCGAAACCCGCAAGGTCGCGGCAGCCGGGGCCCAGCAATGAAGCGCAACCCCGCGCTCGCGCTCGGCATCCTCGCGACCCTCGCCGCCGCCGCCGTCTGGCACGAGCCGGGCGGCGCCGCGGCGCGCTTCACGACCGCCGCCGAGCGGACCATGCGCCTTACCCTCGACCACTATGAAATGCCGGGCATTGCGGTGCAGCTTCAGCGCGGTCCGCTGACCCGAACGCTGCGCTTCAATGGTCCCGCCGACGACTTCCAGCGCGGCGAGATCCTCCGCATCGGGGGCGAGGTGCCCGGGGTCGCGGCAACCTCCTGGGCCGGGCGTCCCGCCCCGCGCGCGCTGCCTTTGATGGCCGAAATCATGCTGATGGCGCTGGCCAGTTTTGCGATCGGCGCGGTCCTGGCTTACATCGCCGCGCTGCGCCGCCGCGCCCGGGAAGCCATCTACGCATGATCACCATTTTGAGTTATTACTGGCCCGTGATGGTGGTGGCGTTGTTGATCGGGGTCGTCAGCGGGGTGCTGGCGTTCCGCGCGCCGCGCCGCTGACGGGGGACGGGAAATGGACCTTCTGATTGCCTATTGGCCGCTCGCCCTGGTCGGCGCGCTGCTCGCACTGCTGCTGTTCTATTACGTGCTGCGCCCGCGCCAGCGGGTGGCGCTGACCGACAGCGCTCCGGTTCGGCCGCACATGACGGTGCAGCCCAAAGCCTCGTTCGGCACCAAGGGGGTTGGCGAAGGCCGGGGACTGGCCGACGAGGCCGCCGCCGCTGCTGCGGACATCGCCGGCTCGATCATATCCGCCCGGGTTCATGATTCGCTGCCCGGTGCCTCGGGGCCGCCCGACGATCTCGTCAAACTGAAGGGCATCGGGCCCAAGCTCGCCGCCTTGCTCAACGGCCACGGCCTGACCCGTTTCGACCAGATCGCCAAATTGTCGCCGGCCCAGGTCGACAATCTCGACGAGACCCTCGGCGCCTTCCGCGGCCGCCTGTCGCGCGACAAGGTGGTCGACCAGGCCGACTATCTCGCCCGCGGCGACGTAGACGGCTTCGAACAGAAATACGGCAAACTCTAGGGTTACGCCCCGATCATTACTGGCGTGCCGACCTTGGTCACGGTGAACAGCTTCGCCGCGAACTTGGCCGGCAACCGGATGCAGCCGTGCGACGCGGGCCGCCCCGGGTTGATCCCGGCGTGGAGCGCGATCCCGTAGGTGTCTATACGCTGCATGTGCGGCATCGGCGCATTGTCGTATTTGCGGCTGCGATGCATCACCTTCTTTTCCATGATTGGAAAGTAACCCGTCGGGGTCGGGTTCTTGTCCGTGCCGCTCGAGATGCTGGTCACTGCCGCCAGTCGCTCGCCGCGATACAGATAGGCGGTCTGGTTCGACAGGCTGACGATCACCCGCGGCTCGCCATTCCCGGCTTCGTCGTCCCACAGGAACTGGCCGGGCCGCAACTGGTCGACCCCGAAGGTTGCGACCATGTCGGCGTGGGCGTCGGTCGCGGCGTCGGCAGCGGCGGCCTTGGCTTCGGCGGTTTCGATCATGGCGATTGCCGGGGTTGCCGGAATCGCCAGCGCAAGCGAACCTGTGATCGCCAGCGCGAGAGCTAACTTACGCATTTCATATCACTTTCACATCTTGTTGCGTTTGGCAGATCAATGCCCGTAGCGGCTCGGGGTTCCAATCCGTCCTGAATAAGGACGCAGTTTTGCGACCCGCCATATGATGCTCCCGGTGCGACCTCCCAGCGCCACTCGCCATCGGGCCACCCCGGTCCCGGCCCACCCGGACCACGCCCGCCGCCCTGATGCGGACAACAAAAAAGCCCGCTGGATTTCTCCAGCGGGCCAATTTGTTGCCTTGGGTTGGCTGGTCGAAACCAGCCTTCCGTCGGTCGCTACTGCTTAACCGCGCTCCGGCTCCGGCGGCGGCGGCGGCGGCGGAGGCGGAGGCGGGCACGCGTCGGTCGCCAGGATCACCGAACCGTCCGGGCACGTCTGCGTCGCCGGGGGCGGCGGAGGCGGCGGGGGCGGAGGCGGCGGCGGCGGAGGCGGCGGTGCTTCCGGGGTGTAGAAGTTGTAGTCGAGCGTCAGCAGCAAGCTGTGCGAACGGAAACGACCCGAGAATTCGCCACCGTCGCCATCCTGGAATTTCAGGCGGGGAGCGTTGAAGAAACGATACTTCAGGCCAAGGTCGAGGTTCGGCGAGATCGACTTGCGAATGCCGGCAAGGATCTGCCAGGCAATCGTGCCGTCGCTGTCGCTAAACCCGACATCCTGCTGACGCAGAGCCACCGGAATGTCGACCTTGTACTTGACCTTGGCAAAGCCGAGACCGGCACCAAGAAATCCGCTCCAGCCATCTTCGTCGCCAAAGTCGAACAGGACATTGCCCATGATCGACAACACGCTGACATTGCCATTGGCGTCATACGGTTCGGTCGGGTTGGTCGAAGGAACGAAGTCGGTGTCGATCTGAACTTCGTCGACCGACGCACGCTTGTAGGCAATTTCGGCCTCGGCGCGGACCAGACCGAAGTCATAGCCGGCGTGGACGTCGACGTCGAAACCAAGATTGTGATCGATCGTCACCGCGTCCCGGATCTCCGGAGAGATGCCGTCAAAGCTATAGTCAAGGTTGGTATCTTCGACGAGCATGACGCCGCCTGAAACACCAACGTACGTCGACTTATCGCGGGCCAGGGCCGGCGAGGTCAGCGCAGCGGCTGCCACGGCGGCAAGCAAATAATTACGCATGCGGGACTCCCCTCTTTTGCATCCAATT
>JBKJNP010000232.1:0-2874 GCA_046593565.1 Sphingomicrobium sp.
CGCGACCTCGATGTGGCCGCGCGTCGAACATGACCTGGCCTATCGCGCCCGGACCCGTTGGGCATGGAAGGGGTTCAAGGAGAAATACCCCTACACGCCCCAGCTGATCGCCAAGGGCCATGCCCGGGCGGTGAAGGCGGTCAAAGCGATCCGCGCTCGGGGTGGCGAAGTGGTGTTCGTGCGGCCGCCATCGGACATCCACTTGCGGGTCAACGAGGAAGCGCAATTGCCCAAGACCAAGGGCTGGGACGCGCTGCTGCGCAAGACGCAAGCGGTTGGCGTCCACAATGACGACCTTCCGCAAGCGGTGCAGAACCTGACGCTGCCCGAATGGTCGCATCTCAACCGCGCCTGCGCGACGGTGTTCACCGATGCCTATGTGCGGGCGATCAGCGAGCAGACGCCGCGGCTTAAGCTGCGCGCCAAAGCGCCGCCGCCGCTGACCCGCGACGCTTGCGTTCCCGCTAGCTCGTGAACCGGGCGGCTTCCTCCGCTCCGTCGGTAACATCGCCAGGGCTGTAGCTATGCGCGCCGGTGCCCGCGAGATGGCCGCCCTGGACGATCAGATATTCGTCGCGGATCGGCTTGCCGGCCAGGAAGCATTCGAGGATCTCACGCGTGCCGGCGGCATAGCGCGCCTGCGCCGACAACGATGTGCCTGAAATGTGCGGGGTCATGCCCTGGTGGGGCATGGTCCGCCACGGATGTTCGCGCGGCGCGGGCTGCGGGAACCACACGTCGCCGGCATAGCCCGCCAGCTGGCCGCTCTCCAACGCCATGACCACCGCATCGCGGTCGACAATCTTGCCGCGCGCGGTGTTCACCAGATAGGCGCCGCGCTTCATCTTCGACAGCATCGCCGCGTCGAACATATGTTCGGTTTCGGCATGGAGCGGGCAATTGATGGTGACGACGTCGCACTGCCCGACCATATCCTTGACGCTGTCATGCCAGATCAGACCCAGCTCCTGCTCGACGTTTTCCGGCAGGCGATGGCGGTCGAAATAGTGCAGATGCATGTCGAACGGCTTGAGGCGGCGCAGCACGGCGAGGCCGATCCGGCCCGCGGCGACGGTACCGACGTGCATCCCCTCGACATCGTACGAGCGGGCGGCGCAATCGGCGATATTCCAGCCGCCCTCGCGCACCACGTCATGCGACGGGAGATAGTTGCGGACGAGGCCGAGGATCATCATCACGACATGCTCGGCAACGCTGATCGAGTTGCAGTAGGTGACTTCGGCGACGGTGATGCCTTTGTCGATCGCCGCCTGAAGATCGACATGGTCGGATCCAATCCCTGCGGTCAGCGCGAGCTTGAGACTGGTTGCCTTGGCGATCCGCTCGGTGGTCAGATAGGCTGGCCAGAAGGGCTGCGAGATGACCACATCGGCGTCGACCAATTCGCGCTCGAAAAGGCTGTCGGGGCCGTCCTTGTCCGAGGTGACGACGAGGGTGTGACCCTGGGCTTCGAGGAAGGCGCGAAGGCCGAGCTCGCCCGAAACACAGCCCAATAATTCGCCGGGGGTGAAATCGATCGCTTGCGGGGTCGGCAAAGCGGTGCCGCCGGGATAGCAATCAACCGCAGGCAGGCCATCGCGCGGATAGGAGGACGGCATGCCGCCGATCGGGTCGTCGTACAAGACGCAGACTATTTTCATCGCCACCTCTCCTCCACGCAGCAAGTGGCGCGGTTTGTCCGCCAAATCGCCGTCGATGTCGAGAAAATGGCGCACCCGACAGGATTCGAACCTGTGACCCCTGCCTTCGGAGGGCAGTACTCTATCCAGCTGAGCTACGGATGCGTGGCGCCCATCTAACCGCGCGGCGGCGTCGGGGCAACAGGGGCGTCGAAGAGGCTAGGCGGCGAGGAAAGCAATGAGCCGGCTGTGCAGTTCGAGGCGCGAGCGCCCGACGATCATCCCGACATGGCCGGCGTCGATCGCGACTGTCTCACCTGCGGGGGCCGTCGCGGCGGGGACGATGTGGTCGCGCTGCGCGAGGAGGTGGAGGCCCGCGCCATCGCTTGCGGGCCGCCCGCCGACGTTCCAGCGGCCCTGTCCCGGCAAGTCGGCGCCGAACAGATCCTCGACCATCTCGCGCGCGGCGGGGAGGGGGAGGGGTTCGCCTTCGTTGGCCCAATCCTCCAGCATGACGAAGCGCCGCGCCTCGTCGCTGGCCGGATCGAGGTCGGCGAAGGCGGCAAACTTGGCGACCGTGCGCGCCGGATCGAGCGCCCAGAATGCCGCCTGCAGCACCTCCATCGGCAGCGCACCGAGGCTTGCGGACGGGCCGCGCGCACTGTCCCAGATCCGGGCCAAGGCGGTGCGGCTGGCGTCTGGGTAAGCGGCGAAATGCCACGGCGCGGCGAGGGTCGCGAGGCGATCGATTCGGGTTATGCCGGCGGCGGCGATGGCCATGGTTCCGCCGAGGCAATAGCCGAGCAAGGCGGGCGGTTCGCCGAGCTGCTGGATGAGGGGGACGAGAATCGACTCGATGTGGCCGGCGATGCTGCGATCGGCGCGTTCGCTGGCCTTGCCCCAGTCGAGCAGCAGCACCCGGCGGTTGGCAGTCAGCGCGGCGGCGAGCGAGCTTTCCGAATCGAGATCGAGGATGTGAGGCGGATTGATCAGCGACGGGACGAGAATCAGCGGCGGTCCGGTGCCGCCATGGTCGCGCAGACAGGCGCCACCAATGGTGGCCACCGATTGCGGCTGCGGCCGTCGGACAAGGCGCGGCGCATTGGCATAGGCCTCAAGGCCCGCGAGGGCCTTGCGGGCAAGCGCGGGGTCGCTCGCGCTCTCTTGTCGCACGAGCGCCAGGAACAATGGCAGCGGCCGCGGCGAATGGGGAATGCTGCGCTCATGCTGCACC
>JBKJNP010000239.1:0-4654 GCA_046593565.1 Sphingomicrobium sp.
GACGGCATCCTTGCGGCGGCCGGTGGCGTAAGCGCGGCCATATTTGTCGAGCTGCTGCTCGCGAAGCGGGGCTTCGGGCTGGATGTTGACCGGCGCCGCGGGCTCTTCGGCCTCGGCAACGGCGACGTCACCCGTTGGGGCTTCGGCAACCGTGGTGTCGGTGGCTTCGGTCGCCGCAACTTCGGCGGGAACTTCCACTTTCTCGCTGGTCAGCGCGCCGAGATCGGCAAGCGATTTCTTCTCGGCAGGGGCCTTCTTCTCGGCAGGGGTCTTCTTGTCGGCCATGTTATGCGCCCACCTTGTTCTTGCGGTTCATGCTGGCGATGTCGAGCGCCTCTGGGCTCTGGCCGCCATGGGGATGCTCGGCGGTGTTGTAGAGGTGCAAGGCGCGCATCTGGTCGCGGCCCAGCGGCCCGCGCGGAATCATCCGCTCGACGGCCTTTTCCAGGATCCGCTCAGGAAAGCGCCCCTCGAGGATCTTGTCGGCGGTGACCTCTTTCAAGCCGCCGATGAAGCCGGTGTGCTTGTAATAAATCTTCTTCTTCAGCTTGTCGCCGGTGAAGCGAACCTTGCCGGCGTTGATCACGACCACATGGTCGCCGCAATCGACGTGCGGGGTGTAGCTCGGCTTGTGCTTGCCGCGCAGGATGTTGGCGATGATCGACGCAACGCGACCGACCACCAGGCCTTCGGCATCGATCAGATGCCACTTTTTCACCACATCAGCCGGTTTGATCGACTTGGTGGTCTTCATCAGCGCCTTCATGGGCTGGACCTCTTCGTTGAAAATAAGGGAAGCGCCTCCGCAAGGAAGCGCCGTCGAGCGGGCTAATCGCGGGGAAGGGGCGAAAAGTCAAGCAAATGCAGGCAATTCGTGACGGGTAAAATGTTACCCGACATTCTCCTCGACCCAATTGCCATAGTCGGCGAGCAGCCTGGGGATGGGCCAGGTGACAATCGCGGGGGTGTCGTAGCTGTGGAGTTTGGCGATCCGGGCGATGAGGGCGTCGGCGGCGTCGAGCCTGGTCTTGAACAGCGCCGGGACTTCTTCGACCGTGTCGACCTTATCCTCCCAGCGGTAGATCGAGCGGCACGGGGCGAGGATGTTGACGCAGGCGGCTAACCGTTCCTCGATCACCACTCGACAAATCGCTTCCGCCTCGCCGGCGTCGGCGAAGACTGCATAGACGGTGACCACGCTCATACCCGCCTCCCGATCACATGCGCGCCCCAAGCGGTGGCCGCGACCAGCAGCGCGCCGACCGCCTGGTGCGAGGCTGCAAGCCACAGCGCCATACCGCTCATGACGGTGGCGATGCCGAGCAATATCTGGATGCCAAGCGCGCTGTGGATGGCAATCGAGGCGCGGCGCTCGATCGGCTTTACGCGCCGGGCCAACACCACGAGTGCGGCAACCGCGACCCACGCCCACCAGCGATGGAGGAAATGGATCAGGTAAGGGTCATGGGTCAGCGCGAACCCGGTGCCGCGTGCGGTGTCGATCCCGGCGGGGAACAATTGGCCCTGCATCAGCGGCCAGTCGCTCGCGATATATCCGGCGTCGAGCCCCGCGACCCACGCGCCGAGCAACAGTTGCACGAACAGGATCGCGATGACGCCGATCGACAGGGCGGTGAGCCGGGCAAGGCGGTGCTCGCCGGTCTTCGCCAATTGCCTGAGATCGAGCGCAGTCCAGACCAGGCCGGCGAGGATGAACAGCGCCGTCAACAAATGCGCCGAAAGGCGGAAATGGCTGACGTCGGTGCGGTTCACCAGGCCCGACTGGACCATATACCAGCCGAGCGCGCCCTGGCTCGCGCCGAGCAACAGCAGCGTGACCAGCCGCCAGCCATAACCGCGCGGAATCTGGCGCTTCACCGCGAACCACAGCATCGGCAACGCGAAGGCGATCCCGACCAACCGCCCTAGCAAGCGGTGCAGCCACTCCCAGAAATAGATCCATTGGAATGCCGCCAGATCCATCCCCGCGGGTCCGTTGATCTCACGATATTCGGGGGTCGCGCGATACAGGTCGAACGCGCGGCCCCAGTCGGCCGCGTTGAGCGGCGGGATGGCGCCCGATACCGGCTTCCATTCGGTGATCGACAGCCCGCTTTCGGTCAGTCGCGTGATCCCGCCAACCACCACCATGACGAACACAAGGCTGGCGACAATCAGCAGCCAGCGGGCAAGGGCGAGGGGGCGGGCGGTTGGCGCTTGGTCCATCAGGCCAGCGCCTATGGCCGCTTTGCATCACCCTGCCAATATCGCCGCCAAGATCGACAATGTGATATTGTAACTTGTCCCATGTGGCAGTATATCACCGCAAGATGCTGCAGCTTTCGATTCCCACCCATCGCCTTGATAGACTGGCGATCGGCCTCAGCGGCCTGTGCCTGGTGCATTGCCTGGGCACGACCATCGTGCTCGCGATTCTGGCCAGCGCGGGCGGAATATTGGGCGCGCCGATCATCCACGAAGTCGGGCTGAGCCTGGCGATGCTGCTTGGCGGCGTGTCGCTGGGCAAGGGCATTTTCGACCATGGTTATACCATGCCCTCGGCGGTCGGCGGGCTGGGCCTTGGCGTGATGGCCGGGGCGCTCACCATGCCGCACGACGGGACCGAGGCGCTCTATACGGTGATCGGGGTCGCGATCCTCGCGCTCGGCCACCGGCTCAACTTCATCGCTGCGGAGTGATCAAGACTGACGAATGTTCAGCCTTCGCCTTCAATCACCGGCGCCTCGTTGGTGTAGCGCGGGGTTTCGGGAGGCAGAAGCAGCCACGCCATCATCAGCGCCGATAACGTCAGCCCTGCCGGCCAATTGACGAACACCAGCAGCGCGGCGACGACATTGCCCGCACCGATCAGCCGAAATCTGCGGATCAGCCGCTTGACGTAATCATCTTCCAACCGCGCATCTATATGCCCGCGACTGACGCCGACGCTCCATTTCAACAGCCACGCCAGCGACACCAGTGCCAGCGAGACGACCCAATAGCGCGCTGCCGCGGGGCGCGCCGCGACGTCGGCGAAATGTTCGGCCAGCACCCGCGCCGGAAAGGCGATGAAGCCGATCGCGGTGAGGAACATGGCGGTGGCGATGACGAACCAGTGGCCGGTGGTGCGGAAAATCGCGCCCGAAAAATGGTGCTGTACCCAATATAGCCCGATCACCACCGAGGCGAGGAGGTAGCCGGCATATTCCGGGCCCAAGCGCGCCAGGTCGCTCGCCAGCAAAGTGCCGTCGCGCTCCACCGACGGCATGACGATGCTGATGATCGGCAGGGTGAAGGCAATCGCGAACACCGCGTCGGCGAAGGCCTCCATCCGCGCCGTGCCGCGGATTGCGCCTTCGCCTTCCAGTTCGTCGCGCCGGGCCGGTGCGTCGGGATTGCGAATTGGTTCGGTCATGGTGGGGATAACGCCGCCGCATCGCGCTTGTTCATCTCGCCAATCGCGCCTATTTCAATGCCATGGGCCGACATGATCATCATTTGCACGAGGGCGAATCGCTTCACGATGCGGCGAAGAACCGCCTGACCGAGAAGGGCGAGCAGTGGACCGACATGCGCCAGGCGGTGTTCAAGGCGCTGGCCAGCTTCGATCGTCCGGCGTCGGCCTATGACATTGCCGAAGCGGTATCGAAGGCCGAAGGCCGCCGCGTCGCCGCCAACAGCGTCTACCGTATCCTCGACCTGTTCGTGTCGTCCAACCTGGCCATGCGGGTCGAGAGCGCCAACGCCTATGTCGCCAACCAGCATCCCGGCTGCCTGCACGATTGTATTTTCCTGATCTGCGACAATTGCGGGGTGACCACCCATCTCGACGATGACAAATTGTCGGGCGGGGTGCGGCAGGCCGCCGCCGACGCCGGGTTCGAAGCCAGCCGCCCGGTGATCGAGGTGCGCGGCAAATGCGGCGACTGCACGTAACATTTCCTCCTTTGCCTTTGGTGGGGACGAAATTGTGGTGAGGAACTCCGGGTTCGACAGGCGCAAATAGAGGCGTTACTGCTTCCTTTATGTCCGATCGTCCCCACACGCCGCTGCTCGATACCATCAATTCGCCCGCCGACATCCGCGCGCTCGACAAGGAACAGCTGCCCCAGCTGTCCGACGAGCTTCGCGCCGAGATGATTTCGGCGGTGTCGGTTACCGGGGGGCACCTCGGCGCCGGCCTTGGCGTGGTCGAGCTGACCGTCGCCTTGCACCATGTGTTCGACACGCCCGCCGACACGTTGATCTGGGACGTCGGCCACCAAGCCTATCCGCACAAGATCGTCACCGGCCGGAGGGATCGCATCCGAACGCTTCGCATGGGCGGGGGCCTGAGCGGGTTCACCAAGCGCAGCGAGAGCGAATATGACCCGTTCGGCGCGGCGCACAGCTCGACTTCGATCTCGGCGGCGATCGGCTTCGCCATCGCCAACAAGCTGATGGATGCACCGGGCAAGGGCATCGCGGTGATCGGTGACGGCGCGATGAGCGCGGGCATGGCCTATGAAGCGATGAACAACGCCGAACCCGCCGGCAACCGGCTGGTGGTGATCCTCAACGACAACGATATGTCGATTGCCCCGCCGGTGGGCGGATTGTCGGCTTACCTCGCGCGGCTGGTATCGTCGCGCCCATTCCTGCGGGTGCGCGAGCT
>JBKJNP010000004.1:0-4467 GCA_046593565.1 Sphingomicrobium sp.
AAATGGGCGACGTGGGAGAAGTTCAACGAGCTCGATCGGCTGGGCCTGATGATGTACGGGCAGATGACCGCGGGGTCGTGGATCTACATCGGCACCCAGGGCATCGTGCAGGGCACGTTCGAGACCTTCGCCGAAATGGGCCGCCAGCATTATGGCGGCGACTTGTCGGGCAAGTGGATCCTCACCGCCGGCCTCGGCGGAATGGGCGGGGCGCAACCGCTCGCGGCGGTGATGGCCGGCGCGCATTGCATCGCGGTCGAAGTTCAGGAAAGCTCGATCGAGAAACGCCTCGCCACCCGCTACCTCGATCATCGTGCGACCAGCATCGACGAAGCGCTCGACATCATCGCCGCCGCGACCGAACCGACCAGCGTCGGCCTGCTCGGCAATGCGGCGGAAATCCTCCCCGAGATGGTCGCGCGCGGGATCCGCCCCGACGCGGTCACCGACCAGACTTCAGCGCATGATCCCGCCAATGGCTACTGCCCCGCCGGCTGGAGCGTCGCCAAATGGCAGGACATGCGCGAACGTGATCCGCAGGCCGTTGTCACCGCCGCTCGCCAATCGATGGCCGTCCATGTCGAGGCGATGCTCGCCTTCCAGAAACTGGGCGTGCCCACCTTCGATTATGGCAACAACATCCGCCAGGAAGCGCTCGACACCGGCGTCACCCACGCGTTCGACTTCCCCGGTTTCGTCCCGGCCTATGTCCGCCCACTCTTCTGTCGCGGTATCGGCCCGTTCCGCTGGGTCGCGTTGAGCGGCGATTCCGAGGACATCTACAAGACCGACCAGCGCGTGAAGGAACTGATCCCCGACGATCCCCATCTCCACCGCTGGCTCGACATGGCGCGCGAGCGGATCGCCTTCCAGGGCCTCCCCGCGCGGATCTGCTGGGTCGGCCTCGGCCAGCGCCACCGCCTCGGCCTCGCCTTCAACGAGATGGTGCGCAGCGGCGAAGTCTCCGCGCCGATCGTCATCGGCCGCGACCACCTCGATTCAGGCTCGGTCGCCTCGCCCAACCGCGAGACCGAGGCGATGAAGGACGGCAGCGACGCGGCTAGCGACTGGCCTTTGCTCAACGCCCTGCTCAACACTGCCAGCGGCGCGACCTGGGTCTCGCTCCACCACGGCGGCGGCGTCGGCATGGGCTATTCGCAGCATAGCGGCATGGTGATCGTCGCCGACGGCACCGACGATGCCGCGCGCCGCCTCGAACGAGTCCTGTGGAACGACCCCGCCACCGGCGTCATGCGCCACGCGGATGCGGGGTATGACGAAGCGGTGGATTGCGCGCGGGATCGGGCGCTGGACCTGCCGATGATCGGCTGAATTTCTCAGGGAGCGGCTAATGTCCGCTTTCGACCCATTGCGGACATTAGCCCGAGGCCATGACCGCTAATTAACCGTTAGCCACGTTTGTTTGATCCACCTTAAATGAGCGCCGGTAAATCGAGCCCAGGGCAGCTTCGGCTTACGCTCCGCTCCGGGGGTAAATTTTCCTTTTAATCACGTACGGCGGCGCCCCATCGCGCGTGCGAGCGAAAGGTTCGTCATGACCAAATACATTCTACTTTCCGCCAGCGCGATGGCCTTCGGTCTTCTTGTGGCTTCGCCCGCCGCAGCGCAGCAGGTCTGTGAAGTCAACGGCACCAGTACGACTGCGGGTAGCGCATCCGGGACACGGTCATTAGCCTGCGGGGCCTCGTCTAGTGCGATTGGCGACAACAGCACGGCTTATGGGAATAATGCGCAGGGCAGAGGAACCACTACGACGGCAATTGGCACCGGTAGCGGCGCTTACTCAGATGGGGCCAACACCGGATGGTTTTATCTCAACGGTGTCGGCAATAACATCGGCGCGACGGCACTGGGCGTTGACGCAGGGGCGTCGGGGCTGGGAACACTCGCGATCGGCGATCAGGCCACTGCTGGTCTTTTTTCGGGCGGAATATTAGCGCCAGTGAACTTCACCACCGCGCTCGGTTCAGGGGCAGTGGCAGATGACGTCAATTCGGTGGCCATTGGCTATGACACGGTGACATCAGCGATCAACCAAATCGCGGTTGGCAACCGCACCATTGGCCAGGTTGCCAACGGCGCCATCACCGCGACCTCTACCGATGCCGTGACCGGCCAGCAATTGTTCTCCACCAATGGTGTCAACGCCGTCCAGGCGACGCAGATCGCCGCGCTTCAGTCCTCCGACACCACGCAGAACGGCCAGATTGCCACGCTGCAGGCGTCGGACGCCACGCAGAACGGTCAAATTGCCACGCTGCAGGCGTCGGATACGGCGCAGAACGGCCGTCTGACTGCGGTCGAGACGACCAATACAGCGCAGGACGGCCGCCTAACCGCGGTAGAAACGACCAACATCACACAGAACGGCCAGATTGCCACGCTACAGGCCTCGGACACTGCCCAGAATGGTCGCCTCACAGCGGTCGAGACGACCAACACAACGCAGGGGACGCAGATTGCAGCGCTCCAGGCTGAAAGCCAGTATGTGACGATCAATTCGACCGGCGGCATCTCGGCATCGGCGACCGGAACCGACGCGATCGCGATCGGCAATGGCGCCAACGCCTCGGGCGACGACAGCGTCGCCATCGGTCATGGCGCGGTCGCCCAGAATGGCGCCGCAGTGTCGATCGGCAAGGGCAACGTTGCGTCGGGCACCGGTGCAGTTGCGATCGGCGATCCGAACACCGCCACCGGTCAGGGCGCGGTCGCCGTCGGCAATGACAACACCGCCATCGGCGAAGGCGCAGTTGCGCTGGGTGACAATAACAGCGCGGTCGGGCTTGGCGCGGTTGCGCTGGGCAACAATAGCATCGCGTCCAGCGCGGGTGCGGTTGCGATCGGCAATGCCGCGCTCGCCAACGGCACCAGCGGAGTCGCTCTCGGCAATGGGGCGTCCAATGCGTCGTTCGCCAATTCGGTCGCGCTCGGCAACGGTACGGTCAACACCGCCGCTAACCAGGTCAGCGTCGGCGGCCGGACGATCGGCGGGGTCGCCAATGGCGTCGCGGCAAGCGACGCGGTCAATGTCGGCCAGCTTAATTCTGCCACTGCGGCCATCAACACCAGCATCTCGGCGATCAACGGTTCGATCCTCGGGCTGCAGGGCGATGTAACCACTTTGTTCGACATGCGAAAAGAAGATCGCAGGGACATGAAGCAGGGGATCGCCTCAGCGATGGCTTTACCGACAGCACCAATGCCGTCCACTCCTGGCGGCGTTGCATATGCGGTCAACGGGGCGACATTCCGAGGCGAATATGCGGGTGGCGCATCGCTGACCTACCGGCTGAATACCGCCAGCCCAACTGCGATCAACGTCGGGGTCGCGATTGGCGGCAACAAAAACAATGGCGCCCGTATCGGTATTTCAGGCGAGTTCTGAGCATTTGGGAGGCGGCAGCCTAAAGCGCCGCCTCCCTTTTCCGTTGTTGAGATCCCGAGTTTGCTTCCGGCTAATGTCCGCTTTCCACCCATATCGGACATTGCCAGCATTTACGGTTTCGAGGAGAAAGGGGTCATGCGCACCACGCCCGGCACCTGCAATCGCAAGCGGCGATACGCGTCGCAAGCCGAAGCCCTCGCCGCCGCCACCGCCGCGCCCTTCAAGCTCAACCCCTACCGCTGCGCCCTCTGCCGCGACTATCACCTGACCAGCCGCACCAAGGGGATGTTCGTCCACCGCGCGCCGGGTCAATCGTCGGCCTGATCGCTCGATCTGCGCGAAATGTCTGTCCTATTGCGGTTCGATCATGGCATGGGCGTTGTGGGCGGTCGGAGCGGCGCGACCGGCACCGGCCAACCGGCAGCGCGGGCGACCGAAAAAACATCGCCGTCACCGCGAACATTGGGACCATTCGTGCAATTTGTGAAAGCGACATCGTGCTGATCCTTACCCCCGGCAGCGTCACCCTCGACCAGCTCCGCGACATCTGGAGCGGCACCCCCGCCCGCCTGTCCGACGCCGCGCTCACCGCGATCGACGCCGCCGCCGCCTCGGTCGACCGGATCGTCGCCGGCGGCAAGACCGTCTACGGCATCAACACCGGTTTCGGCCTGCTCGCGCAAACCCGCATCCCTGCCGACAAGCTCGCCGACCTCCAGCGCAATCTGATCCTCAGCCACAGCTGCGGGCTCGGCGATCCGTTGCCGCGACATGTCACCCGGCTGATGATCGCGCTGAAGCTGATCGGCCTCGGTCGCGGGCATTCGGGCGTCCGGCGCGAAGTGATTGATGCGTTGCAGGTCTTGCTCGATGCCGATGCGATGCCATTGATCCCGAGCCAGGGCAGCGTTGGCGCCTCGGGGGACCTTGCCCCGCTCGCTCACATGGTCGCCGCGCTGATGGGCGAAGGCAAAATCGATCTCGCCGGCATTGTCCTTCCCGCCGCCGACGCGCTCGCCAAGATTGGCCGCGATCCGCTCGTCCTCGCCCCGAAGGAA
>JBKJNP010000080.1:0-4885 GCA_046593565.1 Sphingomicrobium sp.
TCGCGAAGAGGTCGAACTCGGGGGTTCCCGGAGCCGCATCGGGGCCGAGCAGACTCGCATTGAGGCTGTCCTGCTCGGCAACGAATTTAACCGACTCGCGGAGGACCACGGGGTGCGACTTCAACTTGAGCGCGGTCGAGGCCGAGCCGGTGAAACTGACCACGTCCTGCCCGCCCAAATGGTCGAACAGATCGCCGACCCCGCCGACGATCAACTGCACCGCACCGTCGGGGAGCAGGCCGGTGTCGATCATGATGCGGAACGCGGCTTCGCACAGGTAGGCGGTCGAACTGGCCGGTTTGACGATCGCGGGCATGCCGGCGAGCAGTGTCGGGGCGAGCTTTTCGAGCATTCCCCAGACCGGGAAATTGAAGGCGTTGATATGCACCGCCGCGCCCTGGAGCGGAGTGTAGATATGCTGGCCGACGAAGCTGCCGCCCTTCGACAATTGCTCGAGATCGCCGTCGAGCAGGACGTGGGCGTCGGGCAATTCGCGGCGACCCTTGGACGAGAAACTGAGCAAGGTGCCGGCACCGCCCTCGATATCGATCCAGCCATCCTTGCGGGTCGCGCCGGTGGCGACGTTGAGCGCGTAGAGTTCCTCCTTGCGGGCGAGTATTGCGAGGCCGAGGCCTTTGATGATGCGGGCGCGCTGGTGGAATGTCAGCTGGCGAAGCGCCGGGCCGCCTACATTGCGGGCGTGGTCCAGCATCGCTTTGAAGTCGATGCCGCCGGAGCCGGTGGTGGCGACGAGGCTGCCGTCGATGGCGCTGGCGATGTCGGCGCGCGGGCCGGTGCCGAGGGTCCATTGGTCGCGGGCGTAATTGAGCAAATCGGTGGTTTTCATGGCCACCTCCTGCCGCGCCGATCCGCGGCTCGCAATGCCGATTCGGTCAAATGGCGGGCGCGGAACCGAACAAAGTGAACACTACGTACCCAAAGGAATCGGGGTTTTCGAGCAATCGACGCTGTTTCGAAGAGCAAGCTGGACGAGAGGATCGTCATTGGCCCAGCGTGTCAGTCGAAATCCTATATTGGAAGCGTAAAAGCTCAGCGCCGCCGCGACAGGATGATCAGCACGATCCCGGCCACCGCGAGCAACACGCCGCGGGTCGCCCATGGGCGCTGGTCGAGCATGAAGCTGGAGGCGGGCCACATGATCAGGCCGGTGCCCTGCCCGATCCACAGCAGGCCCATCAGGACGGCGGCGATCCCGAGGATGAGGAATGTGGTCTTCATATGACGCTACTTTCCGTGCGGCGCGATGAGGATTGCAATGTAGCGCGCGCGCGTAATTTCGGGCTTGCCGATACGCTGGCCATTATACATCCGGTCGAACAACGGCGGAAATATATCATTGGGGTTGAGCAGGACTTTCTTACGCCCGTTGCCACTGCGCTCGTCCCAGCTCGCAATCCGCTCGCGGACATCGGCCAAAGTCACGCCGGTGATGCAGAAACTATTCCTCAACTTCACCCCGCGCAGTAACAACATTTCGCGGAAATTCGCCTCAACAAAGGTTCGAGTGCTCGGCTCGCTCGATCCGGCCGGCATCCACGGCACGGTCAGCTTCATGATCGGGGTCACTTGGATGGGTTCGCCGCCGGAACCGAATTCCACGACGCAGCTCATGTGGACGGTGTCGTCGCGGTCGGCCCGCGGTAGAGCCGCCGAGGCGGGCGTTGAGAGCGAGGCCACCAACGGCAGCAGGATCGATCGACGCATACAGTCCCCCTTTTGAAGCGAAGGAACACGTAGCGGACTATTACGTCAATCGAATTAAGATGCGCGCGTCGTCTAGACGCGCTTCTTCTTGTCGGCAAAGTAGATCTGTCCGCGCGCCTCGAGGGCACCGTTGAGCAAGCGCTCCGAAATTTCCTCGGCGGCATCGGCAGTCAGGCGGACGTCGACATTGTCCGGCCCGTCGAGATGAACTACGCCATCGACTGCCGAGACCTTGCCCGCTTCGTCATAGATGATTTTTTCCGACATGCGGGTCAGACGAACGAACGGCGCGCGCGGTTCCTTGGCGACCTAACGCCCTTCGAAGGTCGCGGGGCGCTTTTCGAGGAAGGCGGCGACTCCTTCGCGATAGTCGCGGGTGAAACCCAGGCGGCGCATTTCGTCGCGCTGGAGGTCGAGCTCCTCGTCGAGGGTGCGGGCGCCGGTGGTGCGGATGATATTCTTGATCGCGGCGAGGCCGAGCGGGGGGAGCGCGGCGAGTTTGGCGGCGAGCGAGTCGACCTCGGCATCGAGCATCTCATCGTCGACGCATTTCCAGATCAGGCCCCATTCGGCGGCGGTTTCGGCAGGCAGCGGCTCGCCGGTCAGCGCAAGGCCGAGCGCGCGGGCCTGACCGATCAGGCGGGGGAGGTGCCAGCTGCCGCCCGAGTCGGGGATCAGTCCAAGCGCGGCGAAGCTCTGGATGAACTTGGCGGACTTTCCGGCGGCGACGAGGTCGCAGGCGAGCGCGATATTGGCCCCGGCACCGGCGGCAACCCCGTTGACGCGCGCGATGACTGGTTGCGGCATCGCAGCGAGGCGGCGAATCAAAGGGTTCCAGCATTCGTCAACCGTTTCGCCGAGGTCGACCGGTTCGTTTCCGGCCACCGCGCGATCGTTGAGATCCTGGCCGGCGCAGAAGCCGCGCCCCGCGCCGGTGAGGATGATGACTCGGGCGTCACTGGCGGCGTCGAGCGCGGCCGCGAGCTCGGCATGCATCGCGCGAGTGAAACTGTTGAGGCGGTCGGGTCGGTTGAGGGTGATGCGGGCAATGTTGTCGGCCACGTCGAGGATGATGGTTTCATAGGGCATGGGGGCTGTTTGAAGGAAGGCGGGTCCCGGCTCAAGTGGCCGGGCTGACGAGGGGGGCGATTGCCTTGTTCTTGCTCTCGACTTAAGCCGCGATTGTGACCGCGCCGCCTGCCCCCCAAATATCCACCGACGCCGCCCGCGCGGCGCTGGTCGAGGCGTTGGTGGCGACGGGGGCGGAGGATCGCGCGGCATTTGCCACCCTCTATCGGCTGACCAGCGCGAAGCTATTTGGCATTTGCCTTCGTATCTGTGGTGAGAGAGGGGCCGCGGAGGACGTGTTGAGCGATGTTTACTTGACGGTGTGGCGGCGCGCGGGGGCGTATGAGCCGGGGCGCGCCAGCCCGATCAGCTGGCTGGCGACGATCGCCCGCAATCGCGCAATCGACTGGCGGCGTTCGGCTGCGCGGCGACCATCGGTGACGATCGACGCGGCGCCCGACGTGGCCGACGAAGCGCCGTCCGCGGAAGATCGGTTGGTTGCTGGCGAGGCAGCGGGGCGACTGCACCTGTGCCTCGATCAATTGGACGACAAGCAGCGCGGCGCGATCCGCTCGGCCTTTTTCGGCGGGCTGACCTATGCCGAGCTGGCGACACGCGACAGCGTGCCACTGGGGACGATGAAAAGCTGGGTCCGGCGCGGACTGCAACGATTGAAGGATTGCCTAAGTGACGATTGAGCCAGCAATGAGCGAGGCCGACGTGGCCGCCGCCGAGCTGGCCCTGGGGGTGCTCGATGGCGAGGAAAAAGCGGCGGCGCTACGGCGGATGCTGGCCGAGCCCGACTTTGCGCGCGACGTCGAGCGATGGCGCGACCATTTTGCCTTACTGTTTGCGGGGGTGGCCGAGGAAATCGCGCCCGATGGTGTGTTCGAGAAGGTCGAGGCACGGCTGGATGGCCGGTCGGAACCGCGCCGCCGCACCGTAAACCCGTGGAAGCCGACCGCGATTGCGGCGAGTCTGGCGGCGCTGGCAATGACCGCTGTAGCATTGCGTCCGGTCGAGGCGCCGATTGCCCCCACGCCCGCGCCTCAAATCGTCGCCGCTGCGCCGATGATCGCGGCAATGGCGCTGACCGACGCCAGCGGATCGCAGCCGGCGATGTACGATGCTGCGTTGGGAATGGTGAAGATGCCCGGACCGATGCCTATTCCGGCTGGCAAATCCGCGCAACTGTGGATGATCGAGGGGAATGCCGCGCCCAAGCCCCTTGGCACCTTCCATTCGACTGGGCCGGGGACGTACGAGGCCGAGGCCAAGATGGGTGCGGTAATCAAGCCGGGTACGATCCTTGCCATCTCGATCGAACCGATCGGCGGATCGCCAACGGGCGCGCCGACCGGGCCGGTGATCGCGTCGGGAATGTTGAGCAAGGTCTAGCGCATCCGGCGGCGGGTGCTCGCCGTATCTCATCGCAGCCATCCCACACGGGGCGGCGTAATGAGGAGCTTCCCCGATGTTGTCCAACAAGCCATTTGTGTTGATGGCCGCCGCTCTGGCGATCGTCGCCGTCCCTGCGTCCGCCAAGAATCCGATGGTCGGCGGCGCTGCCATGTATCCGACCAAGAATATCGTCGCCAATGCGGTCAATTCGAAGGATCACACGACGTTGGTTGCGGCGGTCAAGGCCGCTGGACTGGTCGAGACTTTGTCGAGCAAGGGTCCGTTCACGGTGTTCGCACCGACGAACCGTGCTTTCGCCAAGCTTCCCGCGGGCACGGTCGAGACTTTGGTCAAGCCCGAGAATAAGGGCACGCTGACCACGATCCTGACCTATCATGTGGTCCCCGGCCGGATCACCGCTGGCCAGATCACCGCGCTAGCCGCGCGCAACAAGGGCGTTGCCCGGTTGAAGACCGTCCAAGGCGGAACGCTCAAGTTCATGAAGCATGGCAAGGGCTGGATGATCACCGACGCCAAGGGCGGCACGGCGATGATCACCATTGCCAACGTGATGCAGTCGAACGGCGTGATCCACGTCATCGATACGGTGCTGATGCCCTAACCGACCGGAGGCCGGCCCTTTTCCCCTGTTGATGCCGGCCACCGATACGGTCTGCGCGCGCGCCCTCCT
>JBKJNP010000215.1:0-5143 GCA_046593565.1 Sphingomicrobium sp.
GCGCGCGCTGCGCCGCCGACAGCACCAGGTCGAACCGGTTCGGGATCTTGTCGACACAATCTTCAACCGTCACGCGCGCCATTGGTCGCTCCGCATATTGCTTGCCCATTTGGGAGAAGCCGCGAGATAGGAGATCGGGCCCTGATAGTCAACAAAAGCCCCGCTTGCGCCATTGGTCGGGCCGCTGCACAGACGGGTGATGGATCGCCCACCGGCCCCGGCCTTCAGCCGCACCGTCACCATCGAGGGCAACCGGCTTACCTTCCTGCCCGATGGCCCGGACCGCCTCGCGGCGCTGCTTGACCTGATTGGCTCGGCCCGGAAGAGCCTTCGCTTGCTTTATTACATCTATGCCGATGACGATTCGGGCGGCCAGGTGCGCGAGGCGCTGATCGACGCGATCAACCGCGGGGTCGAGGTGTCGCTGCTGATCGACGGCTTTGGTAGCTCACGCACGCCCGAATCCTATTTCAGGGAATTGAGCGAAGCTGGCGCGCGCTTCTGCCGCTTCCTCCCCAGCCTTGGCCGCCGTTACCTCATCCGCAATCACCAGAAGCTGGCGCTGGCCGATGACAAGCATGTGCTGATCGGCGGGTTCAATATCGAGGATGATTATTTCACTATCGCCGACAAGGGCGGTTGGCGCGATACCGGACTGTTGATCGAAGGGCCGGCGGCGGCGCGGCTGGCCCCTTATTATGATGCGCTGATGGACTGGGCGATGGCCAAGCGCAGCAAGATCGGTGACCTGCGCGCGATCATCCACCAGCACAGCGAGACGAGCGGCAAGCTGCAGTGGCAATATGGCGGGCCGATGCAGCGGCTCAGCCCGTGGGCCAGCTCGACCTGCCGCGACCTGTCGCGCGGCTGCGATGTCGAGATGATCGCGGCTTATTTTGCGCCGCCCGGCGGCATGCTGCGGCGGATCGCGCGGGTCGGGCGGACCGGTCGCGCGCGGATCATCACCGCCGCCAAGTCGGACAATGTCGCGACCATCGCTGCGGCGCGCTTTACCTATGGTCGGTTATTGAAGCGTGGGGTGCGGGTGTTCGAATATCAGCGCGCCCGGCTCCATTCCAAACTGTTGGTGCTCGACGATGTGGCGCACGTCGGCTCGTCCAATTTCGATTATCGAAGCATCTACCTCAACCTGGAGATGATGCTGCGCGTCGAGGATCCCGAATTTGCCTCGCTGATGCGGCTTTATTTCGAAGGCGAACTGGAAGCCTGCATCGAGATCACGCCCGCGCTCCACGCCGAACGGTCAAGCCTGATCAACCGCATCAAATGGGCGCTGTCGTTTTTCGTTGTCAGTCTGGCCGATTATACCGTCACTCGGCGATTGAACTTCGGCGGCGAGTGACGCCTCAGGCGGTGACCGGCTCACGATAGGCCCAGAACAAAGTGGCGGGGGGCACATTGATCCATTCGAAGCCGCGGTCGATGCGCTCGAAATGCGGGGCGATGAAGTCTCGCACCTTGGGGCTGAACTGATAGACCAGGAAGGCGCCCCCGGCTCGGATCACGCGTGAGGTCGCGGCGCCGATCGCCTGACCGACGCCCGGCGGCAGGGTCGAGAAGGGCAGGCCTGAAACGACATAATCGGCATGGGCAAAACCCTGCTCGGCGACGATCTGCTCGACGTCGGCGGCCGAGCCGTGGACTGCGATCAGCCGCGGGTCGTCAATGTCCTTGTTGAGATATTTGATGAAATCCTCGTTGGTGTCGATCGCAATCAGCTTGGCGTCTGGCGCCATCCGTTCGAGGATCGGGCGCGTGAAGGTGCCGACGCCAGGGCCATATTCGACGAACAGTTTGACCTTGTCCCATTCGACCGGGCCGAGCATTCGGTCGATCAGCACTTTGCTTGACGGAATAACCGATCCGACCATCACCGGATTCTTGATGAAACCGCGGAGGAATTGCCACTTCGGGCTGATCGCTCGGTGCGCGACCCGGGACACGAAACGACGCGGGCCTTTTAGCGTACGGGCGGACGAAATGGTCATGAAGTCTCCGGCGGGGAGGAAAGAGCGATCCTCGCGTTGGCAAAAGCGCGATCCCTTGGCAAGGTTTGATGCATGGCTTTGCGGTGTGCCGAGTGCGGCCTAAGGGACGCTGATGCGCGTTTCGCCCCCCAAACCCAAAGTCGCCGGGACGGCGATGAGCACGCCCAATTTCGTGCTGCTGTTCGCCGCCATGCTGGTCGCCGCCGCTGGCAATACCGCATTACAGTCGGTCATGCCGGCGATTGGTCGGGAAATCGGGATTGCCGATTTGTGGGTCGCTCTGGCCTACACCTGGTCGGCGGTATTGTGGGTCGCCTTTGCCCCATTTTGGGCCGCCAAGAGCGATCGTCACGGCAGAAAGCGGCTGATCCTGCTCGGGCTTGGCGGGTTCATCGTGTCGATGACGTTGTGCGGCGTGGCGCTGGTCGCGGGCCTCAACGGGGTGATCGGCGGGGCCGCGACCTTCGCCATTTTCGCCTTGTTTCGCGCCATTTACGGCTCGCTCGGCTGCGCCACGCCGTCGGCAACCCAGGCCTATCTCGCGTCGCGCACCCGCCGCTCGGCGCGAGTGGCCGCGCTATCCGCGCTCGCCTCGTCGTTCGGGCTCGGCACGATCCTCGGTCCGGCGATCGCGCCATTGTTCGTGCTTCCCGGGATCGGGCTTCCGGGTCCGCTGTTCGGCTTCGCCATCATCGGTGTCGTGACCTTCGCCGCGATCCTCGCCTGGCTGCCCGGCGACAGCGTGTCCCGTCACGGGCGCCGCGCCGGTCGCGGGGCAGCCATGTCCTATCCCTCGATCGCTTCGCCGGTGACGGGTGCCAGCGTCGTCGCCGCCACGTCCCCGCACAGCGCGGTGCCGGTCACATGGAGCGATTCGCGGATCCGCCAATGGGTCATCGCCGGCGTGGTCTCGGGTCACGCTCAGGCCGCGTCGCTGACCTGCATCGGTTTCTTCGTGATCGATCGGCTGGGCATTGCGCCGTCAGGGTCGGAAGGCCCGATCTCGATCGTGATGATGGCCGGTGCCGCCGCTGGGCTCGCCGCGCAATGGGGGCTGATTCCCAAGCTCGGGCTCGGACCCCGCGCCTTATTGCTGTGGGGCACATTGATCGCGGCCGTCGGGCTCGGGATCATCGTAGTCGCGAGCGACCTGTACGGGCTGGTGTTGGGTTTCGCGGTGTCGTCGCTCGGCTTCGGTTTCACCCGCCCGGGCTTCACTGCCGGATCGTCGCTAGCCGTGTCGCTGGCCGAACAGGGCAGCGTCGCCGGGGTGATCACCGCCGCCAACGGCATTTCGTTCGTCGCCGCGCCGGCGATCGGCATGCTGCTCTACGGGCTCGACCAGCGATTGCCGTTTGCATTGGCGGCGGCACTTTTGGTGTTGCTCGCCTTCTGGGTCCGCGCCCGGCTTTAGGGTTCGACGGGTTTGGGCCCCCGCGGCTGGAGCATGCCGGGCAGGACGAAACCTATTCCGCCGGTCGGCCGCACGGCGTCCGACTTCAGAGTCTCGCGGATCTTGGCATAGTCGGCGACCATCTCCTCGGTCACCGAGGCGCGCGTTTCCTTTAGCGCATCCTCGAAATCGGCCATCGTAACCTCGGCTGAATCGAGTCCGCGGCGAAGCGCCGACAGTCCCGCGCGGCGGGTGAGGTCCTCCAGATCAGCGCCGGTGAAATGGTCGGTCCGCCGCGCCAGCGCCTCCAGGTCTACATCTTTGGCAAGCGGCATATTCTTGGTGTGAATCGCCAGGATCCGCCGCCGACCGCCAGTGTCCGGGGTGCCGACATAGATCAATTCATCGAACCGGCCGGGCCGCAGCAGCGCCGGATCGATCAGATTGGGTCGGTTGGTCGCCCCGATCAACACGACATTGTTGAGCTCCTCCAGTCCGTCCATCTCGGCAAGAATGGTGTTGACGACGCGTTCGGTGACCTGCGGCTCGCCCATCCCACCGCCTCGGGCCGGGACCAGGCTGTCGAGCTCGTCGATGAAGATTACCGTCGGCGCGACCTGGCGCGCGCGGGCGAACAATCGCGCGATCTGCTGCTCGCTCTCGCCATACCATTTGCTCAGCAGGTCGCTCGATTTGGTAGCGATGAAGTTGGCCTCCGATTCGCGCGCGGTGGCCTTTGCCAACAGGGTCTTTCCGGTGCCGGGCGGGCCGTAAAGCAGGAAGCCCTTGGCCGGCCGGATGCCCAATCGCCGGAACGCGTCAGGATGCTTGAGCGGCAGTTCGATCCCCTCGCGCAATTTGTCGCGCGCCTCGTCGAGCCCGCCGACATCGTCCCAGCTGATGTTGGGCACCTCGACCATCACTTCGCGCATCGCCGACGGCTGGACCCGCTTGAGTGCATTTTCGAAATCGGCATTGTCGACCGACAGGGCGTCGAGCACTTCGGTCGGGATGGTCGCGTCCTCGAAGTTGATCCTGGGCAGGATGCGCCGCACCGCCTCCAGCGCCGCCTCGCGCACCAGCGCGGCAAGGTCGGCCCCGACAAAACCATAGGTCCGCCGTGCCAGGGCATCGAGGTCGACCCCGTCGACCAGCGGCATTCCGCGCGTATGGATCCCCAAAATCTCGCGCCGTCCGGTTTCGTCGGGCACGCCGACCACGATTTCGCGGTCGAGCCGGCCGGGGCGGCGAAGCGCCTCATCGATCGCCTCGGGACGGTTGGTGGCGGCGATCACGACGAGGTTCTGACGCGGCTCGATCCCGTCCATCAGTGTCAGCAATTGCGCTACCAGGCGCTTCTCGGCCTCGCCGGTGACCTGGCTGCGTTTGGGCGCGATCGAATCGATTTCGTCGATGAAGATGATCGACGGCGCCGTTTTGGCCGCTTCCTCGAAAATATCGCGCAGGCGCTTTTCGCTTTCGCCATAGGCCGACCCCATGATTTCGGGCCCGGCGATATGAAAGAAGTGGGCGTCGCTTTCATTGGCCACGGCCTTCGCCAGCCGGGTCTTTCCGGTTCCGGGCGGGCCATGGAGCAGCACCCCCTTGGGCGGATCGACACCGAGCCGCTGGAACAGTTCGGGGTGGCGAAGCGGCAATTCGACCATTTCGCGCAAGGCATCGACCGTATCGCGCATCCCGCCAAGGTCGTCATAGGTGACGTCGGCCCGGCGCTCGCCGG
>JBKJNP010000025.1:0-2752 GCA_046593565.1 Sphingomicrobium sp.
CGTTGTGACCGTGGAAGCATTGCGCGTTTGGATAACTGCCCTTGGTGCGCAGGATATCGATGAAGACGCGATAGCGCCCCTCGTCGTGCAGCCGGTCGATCGCCGCCTTGAAGATGCCTTCATAATCCACGCGGCCCCAATATCGCTGCGTCCACGCGAATGCCATTGCGAACGACTCGCAAGTAGAGCGTGGCGCCAATTAGAGCGTGACGCCAATTAGAGCGTGGCCGTGGTGCCGAGGCCGAAGCGCTTGAGCGAGGTGACTAAAGCGGGCGAGGGCGCGCCGCCGGTAAACAGGGCAATGCCGTCGGGCGCAACGTCGGGCCAGGCCTGCCCCGACGTCAGCCAGGCTATGCGCCGCGCAATCCCCGGACCGCCATCGACGAAGGTCACGCTGGGCAAGGCAAGCGCGAGTTCGTCGGCGAGCAAGGGGAAATGGGTGCAGGCGAGGACGACGGTGTCGATATCATGGCCGCGCGGCTGGTCGAGCATTGGCCGGACCGCCGCGACGATTGCGGCTTGATCGACGGGCTCACCCGCAAGCCTGGCTTCGGCCAGCCCGACCAGTGCGGGGCTGCCGTGACGGATGACGACGCAATCGGCGGCGAAGCGCTCGGCGAGATCGTCGACATAGGGCTGGCGAACGGTCGCCTCGGTGCCGAGCACGCCGATCACGCGGGATGTGGACAAAGCAGCGGCGGGCCTGATCGCGGGGACGGTGCCGACCACCGGGATATCGAGCGCGGCGCGGGCCTGGTCGAGCGCGATGGTCGAAGCGGTGTTGCAGGCGATCACCACGAGCCGCGGACGGAAGCGGTCGACCAGGCGCGCAAGCAAAGCGGGGACGCGCTCCGCCAGATCCGCATCGGTCCGCGTGCCATAAGGATAGCCCGCGCTGTCGGCGGCATAGACGATGGGCGCGGTCGGCAGCAGCGCTCGGGTCGGACCAAGCACCGACAGACCGCCAACGCCCGAATCGAAGAACAGCAGGGGGGCGGCGGGGGTCATCAAGCGCGATGTGTAATTCTTCTGCTTGGTCCGCAACCCTGATCCGTTCGTCCCAAGCCAGTCGAGGGGACCGTCACACGCGCCGACATCCCTCGACTTCGCTCGGGACAAGCGGGGTTGGTTGCGAAGGAGACTTGTTCTGCTAGTCATCAGGCATGACGACCACCCAATTGTTTGCGCTTGCTGTCGGTTATTTGCTGGGGTCGATCCCGTTCGGCCTGTTGCTGACGCGCGTGTCGGGGCGGGGCGATCTTCGCGACATCGGGTCGGGCAATATCGGTGCGACCAATGTGCTCCGGACCGGGTCGAAGGGGCTTGCGGCTGCGACCCTGCTGCTCGATGCGGCCAAGGGCGCGGCGGCGGTGATCGTCGCGCAATATGCCTGGCCCGATGGTAGCTTCCACGCCGCCGCAGGGGCGCTGATCGGGCATCTTTACCCGCTGTGGCTCAAATTCAAGGGCGGCAAGGGCGTGGCGACCCTGCTTGGTGTCATCGCGCCGCTGATGCCGATCGCGGCGATCATTTATGCCTTGCTTTGGGTCGGAATGCTGCTGGTTTGGCGCATCTCATCGGTCGCGGGGATGGTGGCGGTGGTCAGCGCGCCGGTCACCGCGGCGGTGATGGGCGAGCGGGCCTTGTTCCCGATGTTCCTGCTATTCGCGATCCTGGTGGTCTGGAAGCATCGCGAGAATATTCAGCGGTTGGTTGCCGGCACCGAACCCCGCATCGGCCAGTCCAACCAAGAGCGCGAGGCTTGAGCGGCGACCTCGTCGCGCGGCTCAGGCTGGTTCGCTCGCCCGGGATCGGGCCGGTCACCTTTCGCCAATTGCTGGCGCGGTTTGGCGGGGCGGAGCAGGCGCTGGCCGCGGTACCGGACCTGGCCGCGCGGGGCGGGGGGCGCTCGCCGACCCTGTTCAGCGACGCCGCCGCAAAGTCCGAAATCGAACGCGTTGAAGCGCTCGGCGCGCGCTATCTGTCGCTCGGCCAGGGGCTCTATCCGCGCGACCTCGCCGAACTGTCCGACGCCCCGCCTTTGCTCACCGCCAAGGGCGACCTCGCTTTGCTCGACAAGCCGCTGGTGGCGATCGTCGGGGCGCGCAACGCCAGTGCCGCGGCGTGCCGTTTCGCCCGCGGACTGGCGCATGAACTTGGCCGCGAAGGCGTGGTCGTCGTATCCGGACTGGCGCGGGGGATCGACAGCGCGGCGCATGACGGGGCGCTCGACAGCGGCACTATCGGGGTCGTCGCCGGCGGGATCGACGTCGCTTACCCACCCGAGAATGAGGAGCGGCAGCGGATGATGGGGACACGTGGCTTGGTGCTTGCCGAAATGCCGCCGGGGACCGAGCCGCGCGCGCGCCATTTCCCCTATCGCAACCGGATCATCGCCGGGCTGGCGCGGGCGACGGTGGTGGTCGAGGCGGCGCCGCGGTCGGGTTCCCTGATCACCGCGCGGCTGGCGGCAGAGGCGGGGCGTGAGGTGATGGCGGTGCCGGGATCGCCGCTCGACCAGCGCGCGCAAGGCTGCAACCAATTGATCCGCGACGGGGCGACGCTGATCCAGAATGCCGCCGACGTGATGGAAGAACTCAGGTCGATGACCGGCAAGCTCGCCTCGCCCATCTATCCCTTCGATCACCAGGCCGAGGCCCAGAATATCGCAGGGCCGATCGACCCGCCGACCGAGCTTCGCGCCCGCATCGTTGAACTGCTCGGCCCGTCGCCCGCCCCGGTCGATGAAATT
>JBKJNP010000166.1:0-2743 GCA_046593565.1 Sphingomicrobium sp.
GCGAGGGCGAGGCGGAGGACCATGCGGGCCTTCGAATCGTCGGGCAGGCGCTGGCGGGTGGCGCTGTCGATCAGTTCGTCGAGATCGGGCAGCCGGCGCAGGGTTTCGCCAGCGATGGCGCTGGCGTGGGCGGCGTCGGCGGGCGGCAGGCCGCGCGCGGCGGAGGCGGCGCTGTCGAGCGTCTGGCCCTTGCGCAGCACGGCGTCGAGCATGATCAAAGCGGCGCGGCGGGCGCCAGTGCCATCGGCGGTGCCGTCGGCAGGAGCGTTTTCAGGACTTGGCATGGCGCCCCTTACGCATCATCTGGTGGTTTGTGAAACGCCCCAAGCATCTCGACCCGCCCGATTACCTCAGCAAGTCGCCGCCGGTGCCCGAACCGGCGGAAGGCAAGGAGACGAGGGAGTCGCTCGATCCCACCCGCTATGGGGACTGGGAGAAAAAGGGAATCGCGATCGACTTCTAATCTTCCTCGTCGCGGGGCGGGCGGCTGAGCATGGTTTCGAGCAATTCGACGACGCCGACCTTGCCTTCAAGGAGTTCAACCACCGCCGAGACGAGCGGCATGTCGATGTTTCGCTCCGTCGCAATCCGATGGAGCACCGGCGCGGTAAACGCGCCCTCCGCGACGGTGCGGCGGTCTTTCATCAGGTCGGCCACGGCCTTGCCCTCGCCAATCGCCTTGCCAAGCGAAAAATTGCGGCTGGCGGTCGAGGAGCACGTAAGGACGAGATCGCCGAGACCCGACAGTCCCGCCAACGTCTCGCGCCTCCCACCCATGGCGAGCCCGAAGCGCGTCATTTCGGCGAACCCGCGCGCGATCAACGCGGCGCGGGCGTTCTGACCGAGGCCCCGTCCCTCGGCGACCCCGCAGGCTATCGCCAGCACATTCTTGACCGCGCCACCGGCCTCGGCACCGGCGACATCGTCGGTCAGATAGGTGCGGAAAGACGTGAGATTGATGCGCGCGCGCAGCGCTTCGCCAAGCGTCTTGTCGGCGCAGGCCAGGGTCACCGCGGTCGGTAGGCCGGCCGCGACTTCGTGGGCGAAGGTCGGCCCCGACAACACCGCCACCGGCGACGACGGGCAGACATCGTGCGCGACTTCGTGGAGCATCTTGCCCGAAGCATCCTCGATCCCCTTCGAGCACAGGATCAGCGGCATCTTCGGGCACGGGCTTCGCGACAGGACCGCGCGCATATGCTGGGCCGGGGTGACCACGAGCCAGGCATCGACACCCTTCAAATCGGAGAAGTTGCTGGTCGCGCGGATCGCCTTGTCCAGCTTGATGCCCTTCAGATAGACCGGATTTTCGTGGATCTTGTTGATCGCCGTCACGACGTCATCCTCGATCGCCCAGATCAGTGTCTCGCGCCCGCCCGCCGCAGCGACCTGGGCAAGCGCGGTGCCCCACGCCCCGCCACCGATCACCGCCAGTTTTTCGATACTCATGCTTTCGCTCCCGCGCCGCGCACCTTGTCGGCATTTTCGTCGAGCGGCCAGCGCGCCCGCGCAGGGGCGTCGAGCCCGTCGGTCATTCCTAGCGCCAGCCGCTCCGCCCCGGCCCAGGCGATCATCGCCGCATTGTCGGTGCACAGCCAAGCCGGGGGCACGCTGAAGGCCCGGCCTTCGCTCGCGGCGAGATCGGCCAAAGCGGTGCGCAGCGGGCCATTGGCGGCGACTCCCCCGGCCACCACCAACGTCGGCGCGCTTGTGGCGGCGAGGGCGATACGGGTGCGGTCAACCATGCAGTCGATCACCGCCTGCTGGAAGCTGGCCGCGACATCTTCCGGCTTGTGCTTGCCGCTTGCGACCTCGCGCTGGACCGCGCCCTTGAGGCCAGCGAAGGAGAAATGGGGTTCGCCGCTGCCGACCAGCGGGCGCGGCAGCTTGACCGCCGTGGAATCGCCTTCGCGGGCCAATGCCTCGATCGCCGGACCACCGGGATAACCGAGGCCGAGCAGTTTCGCTGCCTTGTCGAACGCTTCGCCCGCGGCATCGTCGATGGTCGTCGCCAGTCGCCGGTAGTCGCCGACCCCGCGTACTTCGAGCAACTGGCAGTGGCCACCGCTGGCGAGGAGCAGGAGGTAAGGAAAGTCGAGATTTCGATCGACCAGCCGGGGGGAGAGGGCATGGCCTTCGAGGTGGTTGACCGCGATGAGGGGCTTGCCGGTGGCGATCGCCAGGCCCTTGCCGGCGAGCAACGCAACCATCACGCCGCCGATCAGCCCGGGGCCGGCGGTGGCGGCGATGGCATCGACCGCGGAAATCGACGTCTTGGCGTCATTCAGCACCTGACGGACGAGGCCCGGAAGAATCTCGACATGCGCGCGCGCGGCGATTTCGGGGACGACCCCGCCGAACGGTCGATGCGCGGCGTTTTGCCCGACCACTGCCTGGGCGAGAATGCGCCGGTCGCCGGTGACCAGAGCGACCGCGCTGTCGTCGCACGAAGATTCGAGGCCGAGGATGAGTGTCATTTCGCAAGCGGCCCTTTGCCGGAGCGCGCCCTCCTGCGCTAGAGGGGTGCGCATGCAGGGACTGAAGCTTGGCACACGGGGTTCGCCACTGGCGCTGGCACAGGCGCGCAAGGTCGCCGCGGCGATCGAGACCGCGCAGCGCTGGCCCGACGGTTATGTCGCGCTGGTGCCGATCACCACCACCGGCGACACTGTCCAGGACCGGCCGCTGGCCGAAATCGGCGGCAAGGCGCTGTGGACCAAGGAGCTCGACAAGGCCTTGCTCG
>JBKJNP010000197.1:0-5322 GCA_046593565.1 Sphingomicrobium sp.
TCCGACCAAGACGCAACTCACCGCCGTTCCTGTCGTTAAGGCAGGGAAACGGATTGAGGAGTGGAGTTGTGGCGTCGATATTAAAGAAGTTGATGATGGCCGGTGTCGCGGCCGGAAGCGCCGGCCTTGCGCTTGCACAAACGACGACCGCGCCGGTGCGCGAGCCGTTCGTTGCCCCGGGCACAGCCGGATCGCCGATCGACGGCACATTGTTTCACGCCCAGATATTGATGTCGGCGCAGGGCTTCTCGCCCGGCGTGATCGACGGCAAGGCGGGTGAATCGTTCAAGCTCGCGCTGCGCAGCTTCCAGGAATCGCGCGACCTTCCGGTGACCGGCAAACTCGATCCTACCACGCGCGCTGCCTTGCTGACGGCAAACCGGCCGTCGACGGTCACCGTCAAGCTCGGCCCCGACGATGTGCGGCATGCATATGTCACCCCGTTCCCGAAAGATCCGGAGGTCCAGGCCGAACTCAAGTTCATGGGCTATCGCAACATGCTGGAGAAGGTTGCCGAGCGGTACCACACAACGCCGGCAACGATCGTTGCCTTGAACGGCCCCGACAAATTGATCGGCGATGGCCAGACGCTGCGCCTGCCCAACGTCATCCCCACCTCGCGCGACTATGATGGCGTGCCCGGCAAGGGCGCCAGCCTGCTCAACCTGCTCAATGTCGATGGCCAGCAGCCGCAAGGCGATTATGTCGTGGTCGATAAGAGCGAAGGCGTGCTCAAGGTTTATGACGGCGAGCCCGGCGCGGGCGACGAGGGCAAATTGGTCGCGGCCTTCCCGGTGACGATGGGGTCGAAGAAATATCCGCTCCCGATCGGCAAATGGAAGGCGACCACCTATGCCTACCTTCCGCCGTTCCTCTATCAGCCCGACCTGTTGCAGAACGCCAAGACCGACAAGGAAGTCCGGCTTCCCCCCGGTCCCAACGGCCCAGTCGGGGTGGCGTGGCTCGACCTGACCAAGGAACATTACGGGATCCACGGTACGAATGAGCCGCAGACCATTGGCCGTGCCGAATCCTCGGGTTGCATCCGGATGACCAACTGGGATGTCGTGCGGCTGTCGCGGATGCTAAAGCCCGGCTTCACGGCGATATTCCAGAGCTGAGGCGGGCGGGGGCATGATCCGGATCATTGCGAGCAATATCGTCACCGCGGTGCTGGTCAGCGCCTTCTGGATCGTCGCTTACAATATGACCGGAAGCGGGTCGGGCGAGGTCCAGGTGGCGGGCGACCAGCAGAGGGTTGGCAAGGACGGCCGGATCACCGTCGCCGAGGGTGTCGTGGTCGGACCGTCGGGGCTCGCCATTCCGGTCGCAAACATCAGGCCGAACCAGTTGGTCGATACCTTTACCCAGGCCCGCGCCGGTGGCGCCCGAGTGCATGACGCGATCGACATCATGGCTGGGGAAGGGACTGCGGTGGTGTCCTCGGCGCCGGGCACGGTCGAGAAACTATTCTTCTCCCCAGGCGGCGGCGGAATCTCGGCCTATGTTCGTTCCGACGACGGGCGCTGGTGCTACTATTACGCCCATCTCAACAGTTACGCGCTGGGCTTGCGCGAGGGGCAGAAGCTGGCGCGCGGCGCGCTGATCGGCTTCGTCGGCCACACCGGCAATGCATCGCCCGACGGGCCGCATCTGCATTTCGCGATCAACCGGATGCAGGCCGGCGAGAAGTGGCACCAAGGTCGACCGATCAATCCCTATCCGCTCCTTGCCGGAGCACCGGCCACCCGCTAAGGCGCGACCCGGTTGACCGGCTCCGCCCGAGCGGGCCGGTCTTGGCTTTTTCTCAATTGTAGGTTTCCCATGAAGATCAATGCCGTCACGATTCGTCCCGGTAACATCATCGAATATGAAGGCGGCATCTGGCGCGCGGTGAAGATCCAGCACACCCAGCCGGGCAAGGGCGGCGCCTACATGCAGGTCGAGATCAAGAATTTGATCGACGGACGCAAGAACAATGTCCGCTTCCGCTCCGCCGAGACGGTCGAGCGGGTGCGCCTCGATACCAAGGATTTCCAGTTCCTGTTCGCCGACGGCGACATGCTGACCTTCATGGACAAGGACAATTACGAGCAGATCAACCTGCCGACCGACCTGCTTGGCGACGCCGCGGCCTTCCTCCAGGACGGCATGGACGTGGTCATGGAGCTATACGACGAGCGCCCGATCTCGGTGCAATTGCCCGACACAATCGAGGCGATGATCGTCGAGGCCGACGCCGTGGTGAAGGGCCAGACCGCCTCATCCAGCTACAAGCCCGCGATCCTCGACAATGGCGTCCGGGTCATGGTCCCGCCGCACATCGGCGCGGGCACGAAAATCGTGGTCGACGTGTATGAGCAGACCTACGTCCGCCGGGCCGACTGATGGCCAACCCGTTCGCCTGCGAAGGGGCACTTAAATGGTAAGTCACTCCGGTCTGATTACCGTGATGACCCGCGCGGTGCGCAAGGCCGCGCCGCGGCTGCGGCGTGACTTCGGCGAGGTTGAGCAGCTTCAGGTCTCGAAAAAGGGCCCGGCTGACTTTGTCTCGGTCGCCGACAAGCGCTCCGAGGCGACGCTCATCGAGGAATTGAAGAACGCACGTCCCGACTGGGCGATCCTGACGGAGGAATCGGGCGAGATCGAGGGCGACCCGACCAAGCCGCGCTGGATCATCGACCCGCTCGACGGAACCAGCAACTTCCTCCACGGAATTCCCCATTTCGCAATCTCGCTCGCGGTCGAGGAGCGGCTTCCGGGCGGCACGAGTCAGATCAGCCACGGCCTCGTCTACCAGCCGCTGACCGACGAGAGCTTCTGGGCCGAAAAGGGCAGGGGCGCCTGGCTCCACGACCGCCGCCTGCGCGTGTCCGGCCGCCGCTATCTCGACGAAGCATTGATCGGCACCGGCCTGCCCCACGCGGGGCGCGGCGATGTCGCCACCTGGGCGCGTATTTATGGCGCGATCGGCCCCGAAGTGTCGGGCATCCGCCGCAATGGCGCCGCAAGCCTCGATCTTGCGTGGGTCGCCGCCGGCCGCTTCGACGGTTTTTGGGAAGACGATCTCGACATCTGGGATTCGGCCGCGGGCATCTTGCTAGTCAAGGAAGCCGGCGGTTATGTCAGCGACTATCGCGGCCAGGACCGGATGTTCGAGCGCCGCGAATATCTCGCCGCCAATGGCGAGCTTCACTCCAAGCTGCACAAGCTGCTGGCGGGCTCGCTGCGCTAGCAGATTTGATGCCATTTTCCGCTTGTCTTGGCCTTGCCCGCGCGGGAGGGGCGGCCTAGAGAGCGCCAGTCGTTTTAACCCCCGGAGTCCACTCCTTGGCCAGCGTCGCCGCCGGATATTTGCCGATCCTGTTGTTCCTGGCCATTGCGCTCGGGCTGTCGACCCTGTTCGTGGTCGCGCCGATGCTCGTCAGCCGACTGACTGGCACCCATAATCCGACCCCGGAGAAGCTCAGCGAATATGAATGCGGCTTCCCCGCGTTCGAGGACAGTCGAAGCCAGTTCGACGTCCGCTTCTACCTCGTCGCGATCCTGTTCATCATCTTCGACCTCGAAGCCGCTTTCCTGTTCCCGTGGGCGGTGTCGCTCAAGGAAACCGGCTGGATCGGCTGGGGCGCGATGATGGTGTTCCTCGCCGAGCTCGCTTTGGGCCTCGCTTATGCGTGGAAAAAGGGAGCGCTCGAATGGGAGTGATGCTCGACCCCGCGGCGAACCCCAACCCGACCGAGGAGGAGCTGGCGCGCAATGCTGGCCTCATTCCGGGAAGCCCCGAGGAAGCCAAGTTCCTGGCGATGCGCAAGCAGCTTGACGAGAAGGGCTTTTTCGTCGCCAGTCTCGACGATCTCGCCACCTGGGCGCGGACCGGCAGCTTGTGGTGGATGACCTTCGGTCTTGCCTGCTGCGCGGTCGAGATGATCCACGTCAACATGCCGCGCTACGACCTCGAGCGGTTCGGCGTCGCCCCGCGCGCGTCCCCACGCCAGTCGGACGTGATGATCGTTGCCGGCACCCTGTGCAATAAGATGGCCCCGGCGCTGCGCAAGGTCTACGACCAGATGTCGGAGCCCAAATACGTCATCTCGATGGGCAGCTGCGCCAACGGCGGCGGCTATTACCACTACAGTTACTCGGTGGTGCGCGGCTGCGATCGCATTGTCCCGGTCGATATCTACGTCCCCGGCTGCCCGCCGACCGCCGAGGCCTTGCTCTACGGAATCATGCAATTGCAGCGCAAGATCCGCCGCGAAGGGACGATCACGCGATGAGCGCGCATCTGCCCCGGATCAACGAGCGCGCGGGTTTCGCGGACGCTTTCGCCACGGCGCTGGGGTCGCGCCTGCTCGCCACCAAGACCCACGTCGGAGAGACCAGTTTCACCGTGGCGCGCGAGGCGATTGTCGAAGCCTGCCGCATCGCGCGCGACCAGTTCGGCTACCAGCAGTTGATGGAGATTGCCGGGGCCGATTATCCCGAGCGCCCCGAGCGGTTCGAGGTCAATTATCATCTGCTGTCGATCACCGAGAACCACCGCATTCGCCTCAAGGTTTCGACCGACGAGGCGACTGCGGTGCCGAGCGTCACGTCGCTGTGGCCGGTCGCCGGCTGGCTCGAGCGCGAAGTGTTCGACCTGTACGGCGTGGCCTTCGCCGGCAATCCCGACCTCCGCCGGATTCTCACCGATTACGGCTTCGAGGGTCATCCTTTGCGCAAGGATTTCCCGCAAACCGGCTATGTCGAATTGCGCTACTCCGAGGCCGAGAAACGCGTCGTCTACGAGCCGGTGCGGCTGCCGCAGGACTTCCGCAGCTTCGATTTTCTGATGCCGTGGGAAGGGCCCGAATATCGGCTTCCCGGCGATGAAAAGGCCGAGGGCCAGACTCCCGCCGCGCCGTCGCCCGCGCCCGCGCCGAGCGGACCGACCAAGGTTGTCGCCACCCCGCCGCCGCCGACCCCTAAGACCACCGAGACGACGGCTCAGACCGGCGCCGGTGCACCGGCGAATCTTGAGGCGAAGAAGCAGGCTCGCAAGCCCGCCGCGAGCAAGGCCAAGACCGCGGGCGGCAAGCCGAGTGCTACTCGCGAGCCCAAGCCGGGGGCCAAGACATGACCACCAAGCTCGACGTGATCGTCGGCGCGCCCGAAACCGGCGCCAAGCCCACCCCCGGTGACGAAACCGTCCAGAATTTCACCATCAACTTCGGCCCGCAGCATCCCGCCGCGCATGGCGTGCTTCGGCTGATCATGGAATTGGACGGCGAGATCGTCGAGCGGGTCGATCCGCATATCGGGCTGCTCCACCGCGGCACC
>JBKJNP010000101.1:0-3690 GCA_046593565.1 Sphingomicrobium sp.
GCGGATCACCACGCTTTGCCAGTCGAGCGGAATGGCGAGGCTGCGCACCCAATATTTCCAGTGACGCCTGGTTTCGTGGAGCATCCGCGCCACCTCGACCTCGACATTGCCGACGAATGGCTCGTCGGGACCGAGAAAGAAAGCGAGGCTGCGCTCGAGCCGGAAGCTGCGCCCATCGAGCAGGCGGCCGACCGGGGCGTCGGTGGTCAGCCGCAGTGACTGGGGGTCGGTGAGAAAGCGGATATGATTGGTGCCGCTGGTCCGGGCGGCATCCACCGCCCCCCAGTCAGCCGCAGGGTTGAGCGCAATCCTGACCTGCGGGCTGCCATTGACCGGGCGTACGATGCGGACGAACGACACCGGACGATACATTCGCCCGCGCCGCTCGAAGCGCGGACAGAAATCGAGCACCTCGGCCTTGGCCCCGCGCGCATCGGTGAGAATGGTCGAGAGGATGGCGGTGTTGGGAAGGTAGCTCGCCTCGGCGCTGACCTGGTCCTTCAAGGACACCCGCCATTCGCCGGCCGGAAGCTCGGGCGCGGCCTCGCGCTTGGGGCCGAGCAAAGAGCAAAACAACGGATCGCCGTCGACCTGCGGCTGGCACGCCCAGACCATGCCCGCGGCTTCGTCAATCAGCGCGCTGACCTGGCAATTGCCGATCGGCCACAAGGTCAGCGATTTTTTCACTTTATGCTGCCCAGCCAGGCGAGCGTCGCCGCGACCGTCGGCAGGCCGAACTGCGCGGCGGTCGGGCGCGGGTCGCCGACCAGGATGGCGCTGCCGCCGAGCGCGATAGCGGCGATGAAGGCATGTTCGTCGGTCAAATCGTCTCCCACCACAACAGGACGCCCGAGCGTGAACGGCGGTTCCGCCATAAAGGCGCGGACCGCATCGCCCTTGTCGGCGCCGGGGACCTTCAATTCGCGGACGCACTTGCCCGATTGCAGCTCCAGCCCAGTGTCCGCGGCAAGGGTGCGAGCGAAGGCATCGACCGCAGCTTCGGCGTGCCGGGCATCGCGATAATGGAGCGCCACGCCAGCCGCCTTGGCTTCCAGCAGCAAATCGTGGGTGGCGGCGAAGGCGCGGGCCTCAGCCACAGCGGTGGCAAAACCCGGCGGAATAAGGGCGCGGATCACTGCGCCGTCGGCGGAGCGTCGTTCGAGGCCGTGGCTGCCGGCCATCGAAATCGGCCCGAGACCGAGCCGCGCGGTCAGTTCGTCGAGCGAGCGGCCGCTGAGGATGGCGAGGCGGCCGTCGAGGCGGGCGGCGAGTGCGCCGAGCAGGGTGCGAAGCCGTTGATCGACTGCCGCAGCGGCCGGATCGATCACGAAATTGACCAATGTCCCGTCGAAGTCGAGGAACAGGGACGCGCCGTCGAGCAGCGCAAGCGGCGGTGGGGGAAGGCTGGCCATCGTCGCGGGGCCTAGTCCCGTCGCGGCGGTAACGGAACAGGAATGGCAAGTTTTCGTTGGTTGGCGGTGTCGGGCAAAAGGAGTGAAGTCATTGCGTATCGCCCAAGTTGCGCCTCTCGCCGAGGCCGTGCCACCTAAGCTTTATGGCGGGACCGAGCGCGTCATCTGGTGGCTGACCGAGGCATTGGTCGATCTCGGCCATGACGTGACGCTCTATGCCAGCGGCGACAGTGAGACGTCGGCCAAGCTCATCCCCTGCGCCCCGCGCGGACTTCGGCTCGACGGAATCAACAATCACCTCGCTTACACGGTGGCGATGGTCGATCGCGTCCTGACCGAGGCCGATCAGTATGATTTCATCCATTTCCATGTCGATTTCGTGCAATTTCCCTTGTTCAAGCATCTCGCCGACAAATGCCTGACGACGCTCCACGGGCGGCTCGATTTGCCCGACTTCCTGCCCGGCTTCACCGAATTTCCCGAAATGCGGCTGGTCAGCATTTCGGACGACCAGCGCCGCCCGGTTCCGACCGCCAATTTCGCCGGGACGGTCTATCACGGGCTGCCCGAGCAATTGATCCCGTTCAATGAGGCTGGTGGCGACTATCTCGCTTTCCTGGGCCGGATGAGCCCCGAGAAGCGCCCTGACCGCGCGATCGAAATCGCGATCAGATCGGGCATGAAGCTGAAGATGGCGGCCAAGGTCGACCATGCCGACCGCGACTATTTCGAGAAAGAGATTGCGCCGTTGCTCGATCATCGTCTGGTCGAATATATCGGCGAGATCGGCGATGCGGATAAAACCGACTTCCTCGGCAATGCCCGTGCTTTGCTGTTCCCGATCGACTGGCCCGAGCCATTCGGGCTGGTGATGATCGAGGCGATGGCGGCGGGGACCCCGGTCATCGCCTGGCCGATTGGATCGACTCCGGAAGTGATCGATCACGGTCGGTCGGGCTTCCTCGTCACCAGCATCGACGAAGCGGTGGCGGCGGTGGCAGCGTGCGGCGAATTGCCGCGCCAGACGGTGCGCGACTGCTTCGAGCGGCGCTTCACCGCGCGGCGCATGGCGGAAGATTATTTGCGTCTGTTCAGCGGCTCGACCATGCAGGATCGAACCCAGTTTCGGGAACCCTTCATGCTGGCCAGCTGATTTGAACGATTCAACGACCGCGGAATTGCCGACCTTTCCTGTGCTCGTCGAGCGCAAGGAAGATTATCATATCGAGGCGACCGAGAGCCTGGTCGAGCGGACGCTCCGTACGCTCAAGCATAATGATTTGTTCGCGGTGTTCGACAGCCAGGGGAACTTCGCCGGCGGCGCGATGGGTCCCGACGGACTGTTCTACAAGGACACAAGGTTCCTCAGCGAATTCACCGTCCGGCTGGGTGGGGCGGAGCCGTTGCAGCTCGGATCGGTCCTGCTCGACGACAATGGGGCGATGGTGGTCGATCTGACCAATGCCGACCTCCACACCGCCAAAGGCCGGGTGTGGCTGCAGCGCGAATCGGTGCATCTGTCGCGCTTCAAATTCCTCAATGATTCATCGTCGTTCGAGCGCATTCGGCTGCGCAGCTACGGCCCGATCGGGCGGACGATCCCGGTCGAGATCGCTTTCGATGCCGATTTTGCCGATTTGTTCGAAGTGCGCGGCACGCGGCGGATGAAGCGCGGGACCAGGACCGCGCACCGGATCGGCGATTGCGAATATGAATATCGCTACCTCGGGCTCGACGGGGTGACCCGCACCACCCGGCTGCGCTTCGACCCCCCGCCAAGCGAGCTTCGCGACGGTATGGCGCGGTGGGACGTCGACCTCGACGACAGCCATGAGCAGGCCATCGTAATCAAGGCCTGCTGCCTGATCGAGGATGAAAAGGAGAATGGGGAATCGATCGCCGCGGCGTTCCGCACCGGTCACAAATTGCGCCGCGAGGTGGCACGGCAACGCGCCCATCTCGACAGTAGCAACCCGCAATTCGACGCGGTGATCGCCCGCGCATGGTCCGATCTCGACATGCTGATGACCGAGACCGCGCACGGCGCTTATCCTTACGCCGGGGTGCCATGGTACAGCACGATCTTCGGCCGCGACGGGATTATCACCGCAATGCTATTGCTGTGGTGCGCGCCTTATTTCGCCAAGGGCGTGCTGCGGACGTTGGCCGATCTCCAGGCGACCGAACTCGACCCGGTGGCCGATGCCGAGCCGGGCAAGATCCTCCACGAGCGGCGCGGGGGCGAGATGGCGGCGCTCGGCGAGGTGCCGTTCAAGCG
>JBKJNP010000262.1:0-3622 GCA_046593565.1 Sphingomicrobium sp.
GGGCTCGATGTCGCGGGGGATAGCGGGACCGCGTTCGCGACCGGCGCTGGCGAGGATAATGATGCGCAGCTCGATGTTGGCAAGCTGACCGAGCCGCCGCCGCCAGTGCCGCCTGCACCGGGCGAACCGAAGCCGGTACCGCCACCCGAGCCAAAGCCAGTCGAAGCGCCGCCGGTCACACCCCCTGCGGCGCCGGGCGAGGCTGGTCCGACAGTGCAGCTTGGCGCCTACGGATCGACCGCCAAGGCCGAGACCGCGTGGCGGATGCTGTCGACGCGCTTCCCGGCGGTGGCGGGGATGACCAAGCAAATCGTGCCGTACAGCGGCGGCTATCGCCTGCGCGCCGGGGCGGGGTCGGCGGCCGAGGCCAAAGCGGCATGCGCGGCGGTCACCGCGGGGGGCGAGAATTGCTTCGTGGTGCAGTGATGCAGGCGGCGATTTACGGGCTCGAAGGACTCGAGCTAAGCTCCGACGAACAAAGCTTTTTTCGAGATTCAAAGCCGACCGGCTACATCCTTTTCCGGCGCAATATCGAAAGCCGCGAGCAATTACGCCGGCTGACCGATAGCCTGCGCACCCTCGAAGGCCATTACGCAGTCCCGATCCTGATCGACCAGGAAGGCGGGCGGGTGGCGCGGATGCGGCCGCCCGAATGGCCGGCGTTTCCGAGCGGCGAGGCGTTCGACAAGCTCTACCAACTGGCACCGTCCTCCGCGATCGAGGCGGCGCGAGTCAATGCGCGGGCGCTGGGGCTAATGCTCCACGAGGTCGGGGTCAATGTTGACTGCCTGCCCATGCTCGACGTTCGCCAGCCCGGCGCTACCGACATTGTCGGCGACCGCGCTTTGGGGTCGGAGCCGATGCAGGTCGCCGCACTCGGCCGCGCCATTCTTGATGGTCTGGCCTCGGCGGGGGTGCTGGGGGTGATCAAGCATATCCCGGGGCATGGCCGCGCCTTGTTCGACAGCCATTTGACGCTGCCGGTGGTCGATGCGGGGGAAGATGAACTAGCGATCGACCTCGAGCCGTTCGAGCGCTTACGCGACGCGGCGATGGGGATGACCAGCCATTTGCTCTACACCCAATGGGACGCCGAGCGGCCGGCGAGCCAGTCGCGGACCGTAATCCATGACATCATTCGCAAGCGGATCGGCTTCGATGGCTTCCTGATGAGCGACGATATCGGGATGGAGGCGCTGGCCGGCGACCACGGCACCCGCGCCGCCGCCTGCGTTGCCGCGGGCTGTGACGTGGCGCTGCATTGCGATGGCAAGATGGAGCATATGGTGAGCGTTGCGGCGGCGGTTCCAGCGCTGTCCGACGCGGGCGAGGCGCGACTGGCGCGGGCGATGGCGATGCGGTTCACCCCCGACGACGAAATGGATTTCGCCGAAGCGGTGGCGAAACGGGATGCGCTGCTGGCACTGGTGTGACAGACTGGCCGAATGGACGATGATTTCGACCCGATCCCCAGTGATTCCACCCTCACCCTGACTCTCGACGGGTGGGAGGGGCCGCTTGACCTGCTGCTGACGCTGGCGCGGGCGCAGAAGGTGGATTTGGCGCAGATTTCGATCCTCGCGCTGACCGATCAATATATCGCGTACATCGACGATGCCCGCGCGCTGAAGCTCGAGGTGGCGGCCGATTACCTCGTGATGGCGGCGTGGCTCGCCTACCTCAAATCCTGCCTTCTGCTGCCCAAGGATCCGGACATCGACCCGAGTCCTGAGGAGCTTGCGCTTCGGCTCCAGCTGCGGTTGCAGCGGCTCGATGCGATGCGTGAGGCGGGGGCGCGGTTGCTCGGCCGCGACCGGATTGGGCGCGACGTGTTCGTGCGCGGCGATCCCGAGGGGCTGGAGACGGTGCGCAAGGCTCAGTGGCAGGCAAATGCATTCGACCTGTTCGCGGCCTATGGCCGGGTGCGGGCACGGACCCAGCCGGCGATGCATGTCGTCGCCCACCGCTCGGTGATGACGCTGGAGGATGCGATCCAGCGGGTGTCGGCATTGCTCGGCGCGGCGATCGACTGGACCACGCTGGAAAGCTTCCTGCCGGTCACGCTCGACCCGGCCTATCGCAAATCGGCGCTGGCGAGCTCATTCGTCGCTACCCTCGAGCTGGCGCGGCAGGGACGGCTGGAGATCGACCAGGCCGCGGCGTTCGACGAATTGTTCGTTCGCAAGGTGGCGGCATGACCGAACTGGAACGCGCGATCGAGGGGACATTGTTCGCTTCTGCCGAGCCGATGAGCGCCGACGACATCGCCGCCCATGTCGGGGCCGATGACGTCGCGGCCGAGTTGGCGGGGCTGGCCGAGCGCTATGCCGGGCATGGCATCGAGCTGGTCGAACGTGGCGGGCGGTGGCATTTCCAGACGGCGCCCGACCTCGCGCATTTGCTCCGCCGGACCCGCGAGGAGCCACGCCGCCTGTCGCGCGCGGCTACCGAATGCCTTGCGATCATCGCCTATCACGAGCCCGCCAGCCGCGGCGAGATCGAGGCGATCCGCGGGGTCCAGATCAGCAAGGGCACGCTCGATGTCCTGATGGAGGCGGGCTGGGTGCGCACTGCGGGGCGCCGCGAGGGACCGGGGCGGCCGCTGCTTTATGCCACCACTCCAGCGTTCCTGACCCATTTCGGGCTGGGCTCGCGCCGCGACTTGCCAGGGATCGACGATCTCAAGGCTGCGGGCCTGCTCGATCCGCTGGAAGAGGCCATATTCGAACTCCAACTGGAAAGCGGCGACGAGGAGGGCTAAGGTAGACCTAATTCCTCAATCCTGGAGTGTTTCCATGGGCAGTTTCAGCCTCATTCACTGGGTGATTTTCGCGGTATTTGTGCTGCTGCTGTTCGGCGGCAAGCGATTTTCCAACATGATGGGCGATGTCGCTCAAGGGCTGAAGAGCTTCAAGAAAGGCATGTCCGACCAGGATGAACCGAAGCCGCAAGATCAGCCCGAGCAGCAGCGCCAAATCCCGCCCCAGCAGCCGATCGACATCACCCCGCGTAGCCCCGATCCGGTAACGCCGCCGCCGTCCGACGACACGGCCCGCTAGCGGCAGGGACAGAATCCGATGTTCGGCGTCGATACGTCGGAATTCCTGGTCGTGGCGGTGATCGCCTTGCTGTTCATCGGTCCCAAGGATCTGCCGCGGGTGATGATGCAGGTCGGTCGCTGGATCGGCAAGGCACGCGGTTATGCGCGGCATTTCACGTCGGGTGTCGAGAATGTCATCCGCGAGGCCGAGCTCGACGAAATGGAAAAGAAGTGGCGCGAGGAGAATCAGAAGATCCTCGCCGCTTATCCGACTGACGGGAATTATCCCGACCCGGTCCCGGCGGGGACAGAACTGGATGAGGGGACAGTCCCTGAAGGAGGGACAGTCCCTGTTATGACCGCGCTTCCGCCCGCCGACCAGCCGACCTTTCCATTCGAGGCGCCTGCTGCGCCCGACGATGACCCGATCCCCCCGCGCGAGCGCCCACTGCCATGATCGGCGACCTCGACGACAGCAAGGCGCCCCTGCTCGACCATCTGATCGAGCTTCGCCGCCGCTTATTGTGGTGCGTCGCGACCCTGCTGGCCGGGTTTTTCATATGCCTTTATTTTGCCAAGCCG
>JBKJNP010000265.1:0-3312 GCA_046593565.1 Sphingomicrobium sp.
CCACAAACGTCAGGTGGGAGCCATATGTGCCGGACCAGGATCCAACCAGGGACAGCCCCCTAGGATATTTAATCGCCTCAGGGATTTTCGTGGCCTCGTACCGGGCAGTACCCGTCACGTCCTAGGTAGGGACTTCGGCCCCACGGCTCAAGGCAGAAGGGCGCGATTGCTTCCGCGTCAGAACCGGGTCGCACACAACCAGCAATTTACCGCGAAGCGATAATCTTCAAACTTGCCGCTAGGGCATTGTACTATGCGCACCTCGTGGGACGTCCACGACGGGAATACGACCAAGCTATTCCGCACAGGTTCGATATCGACATAATCGCCCGGCTCGCCGTTCGACCCGAACCGGTGCAAGCGAAGCTGCCCGCCGGAAAACCCCTTGGGTTCACGATAGAAATAGAACACCGTACTGAGCAGTCGATCCTGCCTGTCTGTCCCATCGCCGCCAAGCGGGGTACGATTCGGGCCGATCGGGATGTCGGTATGGGTTGCGAAATGTGCTCCGTCGCCATGCGCGGCAAGTTCCAGTTCGAGAAATTCGACCTCGAACGGCTTCATTCCGGTCTGTTTGAACATGTCGGGGGTGAGGTCGCGGATCTTCTCCTCGAACCACGGCTTGGCGGGGCCGAGATCGCGAATCCGCACTGAGTTGCGTCGTTCCGAATTATAGACGCTGTTAGACACCCTGGAGGGCTTGAACTGCTCCTGCCTGGCCAATGCCAGCGCAAGCAGCGCTGCCTCCTGCTCCGGCTCCAGAAAATCGGCATAATGATGAAAGGAGGGCATCGGGGTCATCGTCCGGATAACTATCGACAAAGCCCGATGATCGAAAGGCACTGTTTCTTGCATTGCCCCGGCATGGGTGACGAACACGGGCCGAGATGGTTAGAGGGCCTATGAGTTATCGATGATCGGTCCATTCGACTATTGCCTGTTCGGCCTGCATATCAGGAGCGACCTTCGCCTGCCGGAGCTGCACGCCGCCAAGCTGGTCTCGCAGCCTGACGTGAAGGTGCGCCTAGGGCCCGTGGCGACAGCGGGGCGGGATGGACTGGTACCGATTGACCGTGGTGCCCAACTCACCATCGATGCCGTCGCCCGCTACGCAATCACCGATGGATCGGCGATCACCATCGATCGCGAAGCCGATGTGCCCGATGCCAATGTCCGGCTCTATTTACTCGGCTCGGCGATGGGGATTTTGCTGCATCAGCGCGGCCTGCTCCCGCTTCATGCCAATGCGGTCGAGATTGACGGCCAGGCCTATGCCTTCACCGGTGCGTCGGGAGCGGGGAAATCGACGCTTGCCGCCTGGTTCCACGATCACGGCCACCGGATCATCGCCGACGATGTCTGCGCCATTAGCTTCGACCAGAATCAATCCCCGTTCGTCGCACCAGGCTTGCCGCGATTGCGATTGTGGCGCGAGGCGCTTGAACGGTCCGGTCGCGATGCTGCAGCGTTCGAGCGATCTTATGCCGGCGACGATAGTTGGGACAAATTTGACGTGCCCCTGCCGCACGAGTCAACGATATCAGGGCCGGTTCCGCTCGCCGGCATCTATGTGCTCGTTAAAGGAGACGCGCTTGCAATCGCTCGCTTGCAGGGCATCGAAGCGATCGAGGCGATGTTCGCCAATACCTATCGCGGCACCCATGTCCCGGCCTTCGGCGATGTCGGCAAACATTGGCAATCGTGCGTCCGGCTGGCGTCGCATACCCCGACCTTCCAACTAATCCGACCGTGGGACCTCGATAGCCTGGTCGACGACATCCCGAAACTCGTGTCCCACATCCGGTCGGGGACGACGGATCTGACCCCGAAACCCGCCTAGTCGCGAGCCGGATCATTACCCCGGTTAACGCGTTGTATGCGCGGTGGAGAATTGCTACACTAATCACATAGGCCATCAATTCCCACTTTGTTGGGTCGCTAGCGTAAGGAAAGTCGATGACGAAGATTTCGAGCAAGGATGGACGTCAGGACTGGTCGACCCCGGAGCTGCGCAGGATCAGTGCGGGTTCGGCGGAAGCCAAGAGCAACAAGGGCAATGTTGATGGCGGGACACCGCCTTCGTTCGACAAATCGTAAATTGCAGGACGCTCGAACCGGGTAATTGACGTGTCGGCAATTGCCGGTTTTGTTTCGTGGAACGAGCGTCTCAGCCCTGAAAATTCATGCCATTCGATGCTCTCGCCGCTGGCCCATTTCGGCAGCGGTGGAATCAATGTGGGAAGTTTGGGACGAGCGAGTTTTGGCCGCGCGCTGAAGATCATCCTTCCGGAAGACGTACATGACCGTCGGCCCCTGAACGGCCGCGGCGCGTCATTGCTCCTGTGCGCCGACGTTCGGATAGATAATCGTGAGGAACTGGCGTCTGCGCTCGGTATCGGCGCTGCTCCATTGGCTCTGATGAGCGACTCTCAACTCCTCCTGGCCGCCTGGGAAAAGTGGCAGGCTGGTTGCTTCAACCATATTCTGGGCGACGCCGCCATGGCGGTCTGGGATGCCGGCAAGGGGCGATTGACGCTTGCGCGTACCTTCTCCTCGCTAAAGCCCTTATTCTATCACCAGGGTGCCGGGTTCATTGCGTTCGCTTCGATGCCGGAGGCGATTTTCGCGCTTCCCCAGGTTCCCAAGCGGCTGGATGTCGAGGAAGTTGCAGCCATCGCGGCGGGACTGCCCAATCTCGGTTGTTCGACTATTTTCGAGGGCATCCGCGTGATCAAACATGGTCACGCAGTCGAATTCACTGACGATCAGACGGTGACGATCCGTCATTGGCGTCCTGAGCAAATCGTTCCCGGGTCGTTTCATGGGGCCGACTGGGCCGAGGCAATGCGCGCCGAGCTGGACCGGGCGGTGGTTGCCCAACTACGCCGCAGCACGGGTGCAATCGTCTCGCAATTGAGTTCGGGCCGGGACAGTTCGGCCGTCACGACCAGCGCTGCGATCGAACAAGCGCGCCGAGGCGAGGAACTGATCGTGCTGACCGGCGCTCCGCATATCGGTTCGACGGCCCGGACGATGCCGCATCAAATCGCGGATGAAAGTCAGCTCGCGACGCTAACCGCATCTGCCTATCCGAACATCCGGCATTCGATCTGTCGTCCGGCGCCAGGCAATGTCGCAAACGACCTTCGCGACGCGACGCGGCATCATTTCTTGCCCCTCCTCGGCCTTGGCGGGCTGCATTGGACGACCCGCGTCGCTGAGCAGGCGGCGGCAAGTGGCGCGACCGTCATGCTGATCGGGTCGACCGGCAACTTTTCGATCAGCGCGGGCGGGGTCAGCCATTTGGTCGAC
>JBKJNP010000093.1:0-7572 GCA_046593565.1 Sphingomicrobium sp.
GCGATTATGACGAAGCGGCGGAGGAAACCGCTCGCCAGGTCGCGGAATGGGTCGCCGAAGGGCTGGTCAACGCGGTCGGCGGCTGCTGCGGAACCACGCCTTCGCACATCGCCGCCATTGCTCAGGCAATAGCTAGTCAACCCCCCCGCACAGTCCCCGCCCCGCGCCCGACGACCATCCTCGCCGGCCTCGAACCAATGGTTCTCGCGGCGTGACGGCTGAAGGAGTCGGGGCCGGCGCCGGCGCGCGCTTCGTCAATATCGGGGAACGCACCAACGTCACCGGCTCGGCGCGCTTCAAGAAACTGATTTTGTCGGGCGATTATGACGCTGCGGTCGAGGTCGCCCGCCAGCAGGTCGATGCCGGGGCGCAGATCATCGACGTCAACATGGACGAGGCTTTGCTCGACGGCCACGCCGCGATGGCGACCTTCCTCAAGCGCATCTCGGCCGAGCCCGACATCGCCCGCGTCCCGGTGATGATCGATAGCTCGAAATGGAGCGTGATCGAGGCCGGGCTTAAATGCGTTTCGGGGAAACCGATCGTAAATTCGATCAGCTTGAAGGAAGGCGAGGAGCCGTTCCTCACCCAGGCGCGGCTGGTGCGGGCATATGGCGCCGCGGTCGTCGTCATGGCGTTCGACGAGACCGGCCAGGCCGACAGCGCCGCGCGGAAAGTCGAAATTTGCAAGCGCGCCTACGACCTGCTCACCGCCGACGGCTTCCCGCCCGAAGACATCATCTTCGACCCCAACGTGTTCGCCATCGCGACTGGCATCGACGAGCATCGCCGCTATGCGATCGACTTCATCGAGGCGACGCGAGAGATCCGGGCTTTATGCCCCGGCGTCCACATCTCCGGCGGCCTGTCGAATCTCAGTTTCTCGTTCCGCGGCAATGAACCCGTGCGCCGCGCGATGCACAGCGTGTTCCTGTTCCACGCCATCCCCGCCGGGCTCGACATGGCAATCGTCAATGCCGGGCAATTGGACGTCTACGACGCGATCGACCCCGAGCTTCGCGAGGCGTGCGAGGATGTCATTTTCGACAAGAGGGACGACGCCACCGAGCGGCTGGTTGCGCTCGCCGAACGCTATCGCGGGACCGATGTCGAGGCCGAGAAAGCCCAGGCCGAATGGCGCTCGCTGCCGGTCGCCAAGCGATTGTCCTATGCCCTGGTCAAGGGCCTCGATGCACATATCGTCGCCGATACCGAGGAGGCTCGCCTGACCGCGACCCGCCCGATCGACGTCATCGAAGGCCCGCTGATGGACGGGATGAACGTCGTCGGCGACCTGTTCGGGTCGGGCAAGATGTTCCTTCCCCAGGTCGTCAAATCGGCCCGCGTGATGAAGAAGGCGGTGGCGCATTTGCTGCCCTATATCGAGGCCGGCAAGGATGAGGGCGCCAAGGGCAAGGGCCGGATCGTGATGGCAACGGTCAAGGGCGACGTCCACGATATCGGCAAGAACATCGTCGGGGTCGTGCTCCAGTGCAACGGCTACGAAGTGATCGATCTCGGCGTGATGACCCCGTGGACGAAGATCCTCGAGACCGCCAACGACAATCAGGCCGACATGATCGGCCTGTCGGGCCTGATCACCCCCTCGCTCGACGAAATGGTCACCGTCGCTGGGGAGATGGAGCGCGCCGGCATGGTCATGCCCTTGCTGATCGGTGGCGCCACCACCAGCCGCGCTCATACTGCGCTGCGCATCGCCCCGGCTTATTCGGGCCCAGTGATCCATGTGCTCGATGCCAGCCGCGCGGTCGGGGTTGCTTCGGCTTTGGTCAGCGACGGCCCGCAAAAGGCAGAGCTGATCACGTCCACCGCGGCCGATTATGATGCCATCCGCATCGCCCGCTCGGGCCGCGCCCCGCATGATCTCGCGACCATCGAAGAAGCCCGCGCCAACCGCTTCCCGTTCGACCCGGACGGCAAGGCTCCGCCGCCATTGAAGCCCGGCCTCCACCAGTTTGGCGAATGGCCCTTGCGCGATCTCAAGGCCCACATCGACTGGACGCCATTCTTCCGCGCGTGGGAATTAGCCGGCAATTACCCCGCCATCCTGACCGACCCGGTGGTCGGCGAAAGCGCCACCAGCCTGTTCGCCGACGCGCAGGAGATGCTCGACCGGATCATCACCGAGCATTGGCTTCGCCCGAGCGGCGTGGTCGGCCTGTGGCGTTGTCGCAGGGAAGAAGATGACGTCCTCGCGCTGGCCGGCAATGAGGAGGTCCGCCTCCCCTTCCTCCGCCAGCAGGTCAAGAAACGCGCCTCTCGCGCCAACATGTGCCTAGCCGATTTCATCGACGGCGACGGCGACGACTGGATTGGCGGCTTCGCGGTCGGAATCCACGGCATCGAACCGCACCTCGAACGGTTTCGCGCCGCGACCGACGATTATTCGGACATTCTGCTCAAGGCGCTGGCAGATCGCCTCGCCGAGGCCTTTGCTGAACGCCTCCACCAGCATGTCCGCGAAAGCCTGTGGGGTTATGCCGGGACTGAGGCGATGGCCAACGTTGACTTGATCCGCGAAACCTACACCGGCATCCGCCCCGCGCCCGGCTATCCGGCTTGTCCCGATCACAGCCTCAAGCCGGTATTGTTCGACATGCTGGGTGGCGGTCCGGCGGGGGTTACCCTCACTGAAAACTTCGCGATGCTCCCGGCCTCCGCCGTCTCCGGTTTCTACTTCGGCCACCGCGACAGCCAATATTTCGGAGTCGCCAAGATCGGCCAGGACCAGCTCGCAGACTATGCGACAAGGCGAGGAGTCGATCTCGACACGGCCACCCGCTGGCTACGGCCCAACCTCGACTAGCCCCAAGGGGTCGAGTAGCGCATTTGGCATGAAGCGCCTGCTGCTCCTGTTGCTGTTGATGATCGCCGCGCCCGCCGCGGCGCAGCCCACGCGCCAGAACGCGATCCAGCCGGAACTCCTGATCGAGTCCCGCGCCGTCCCGGGCGCGGAGGCGGAGATGGCGATCCTGATGCGCACCAAACCCGGCTGGCACGGTTACTGGCTCAACCCCGGCGACGCGGGCCTGCCGATGTCGGTCGAATGGACGCTTCCCCCCGGCTGGTCGGTCGGGCCGATGCGCTATCCGGTGCCGGTCAAACTGCTCGTCGCAGGGATCGTCAATCACGTTTACGAGCGCGATTATGCGATCCTGATGCGGCTCAAAGCGCCGCCCGGGATCACCGGATCGCACCAAATTTCGGCGAAGATGCGCTGGCTCGCCTGCACCGACAAGATTTGCGTGCCGGAGCAAGGCACCGTCTCGCTTTCGGTCCCGACCGGCGGCATGGCCAACCCCGATCCGCGCTTCAACGACTGGCGCCGCGCTTTGCCGCGACCTCTGGTGACCCCGGCCAAATTCGCCCTCACCGACGACACCCTGCGCCTCGCCATCCCGCTCCCCGCCAGCGCGACCATTGGCGAGCCTTATTTCTTTCCCGCCGAAGACGGCCCGATCGACTATGCCGCGCCGCAGCGCTTCACCCGCAAGGGCGACACGCTGGTGGCCGAACTCAAGCGCCGCCGCGGCGAGCCAAGCGCGATCAGCGGCGTGCTGGCACTTGGCGACGGGCGCGGGCTTGAGCTTCGCGCCGTCCCCGGCCCGGTCCCCGACTCCAATGTCGGCCTCAACGCCTTGCTGCTCGCCCTGATCGGCGCGCTGGCGGGCGGGATCCTGCTCAACCTGATGCCGTGCGTCTTCCCGATTCTGGCATTGAAAGCCCTCCACCTCGCCCGCTCGGGCGGGGATGAAGCCACCGCTCGCCGCGACGCGCTGGGTTATGCGGCGGGAGCGATTGTCGGCACCGGCGCGCTCGGAATCGCCCTGCTCGCGATCCGCGCCGGGGGCAGCGCGGCGGGCTGGGCGTTCCAGCTGCAGGACCCGCGCACCATCCTCCTGCTGGTCCTGCTCGTCACCGCCATCACATTGAATTTGCTGCGGGTGTTCGAACTTCCGGTGATCGGCGGCGAACGCAATCCGGCCGGCTCCTTTGGAACTGGCGCACTCGCCGCGTTCGTCGCCACCCCCTGCGCCGGTCCGTTTCTCGGCGCCGCGCTCGGCACGGCGTTGCTGCTCCCTGCGGCCGGATCGATCGCGGTGTTCGCGGCATTAGGGCTCGGGCTTGCGCTGCCGTTCGTCATCGTCGCCTTTGTCCCTGCGCTCCGTTCGAAGCTCCCGAAGCCCGGCGCCTGGATGGTCACCCTCCAGCGCATCCTCGCAATCCCCATGGCACTGACCGCGATCGCCTTATTGTGGCTGCTGTGGCGGCAGGGTGGGGGACAAGCGCTCGGGCTCGGGCTCGCCGGGGCGCTCGGGCTCGGGCTGCTACTGTTCGGCCTTGGCCTCAGGCAACGCGACGGCAAGGCGGTCCTATGGGGCGTACCCGTCGCGTTGGCGTTGATCGCCGGGACGATCTGGCTGTTGCCGCAGCGATCCGGCGACACGCAGCGTGTCTCCACCGGACGCGAATGGAGCGAGGCCGCTGTCGTCCGCGAGCAAGCCGCGGGCCGCCCCGTGTTCGTTTATTTCACCGCCGACTGGTGCCTGACCTGCAAGGTCAACGAAGCCGGTGCGATCGATCGCGACGCAGTGCAGGACGCATTCCGAAAAGCGAAGGTCACCACGCTGGTTGGCGACTGGACCAATGGCGACCCCGCCATCACGCGCTTTCTCGACAGCCGCGGCCGGGCCGGGGTGCCGCTCTATCTGTGGTACGAGCCGGGCCAACCCGAGCCCGAGGAACTGCCGCAGGTGCTGACCCCGTCGATGCTCAGCGACCGCGCTCTCCGGGACCGCCAGTCGTCGCGTCCGCGCTAGCGAATACCTTCTTCCCCGCCACCCACGTCTCCAGCACCTTGGTCGCCGCAAGCGCCTTCTGATCCACCGCCGCAACATCGCGGTCGACCAGGATGAAGTCGGCCCATTTGCCCTTCTCGAGGCTCCCGATCCGCGTCTCGGCAAACCCGGCATAGGCCGCGCCGCGCGTGAAACCGTTCAGCGCGGTGGCAAAACTGACCTTTTCCTCGGGCCGCCATCCGCCCGGCGGCTGTCCGTTCGGGTCCTGCCGGCTGACCGCAGCGGACAGGCCGGGGAAGGGGTTGGGGTGCTCGACCGGGAAGTCGGAGCCGAATGCGAGGCGGACGCCAAGCTTCTCGATCGTGCGCCAGGCATAGGCCCCCTTGAGCCGCGGCGGATCGAGCCGCGCTTCGGCCATCGTCCGGTCGCTGGTCTGGTGGGTCGGCTGCATCGAGGCGATGATCCCCGCCGGCTTGAGCCGCTTCAAATCGGCCGGGTCGGCGATCTGCAAATGCTCGATCCGCCACCGCCGGTCGTCTTTGTAGCGCTTGTTTAGCCCCTCATACGCGCCGATCACTTGTGCATTGGCGGCATCGCCAATCGCGTGGATCGCCAGCTGATATCCGCCCGCCGCCGCCGCTTCGGCCTGCGCTTGCAGCTCGGCATTGCTCAGGAACCGCAGCCCCTTTGTGTCGGGTTTGTCATGATAGGGGGCCTTCAGCCACGCCCCGCGCGACCCAAGCGCCCCGTCGGCATACAGCTTGACCCCGCCAAGATGCACCCGGTCGCCGTACAGCCACCCGCTCGGTCGACCATTGTTGATCGCCTTCATCCCCGGGATCCCGCCGGCATAATTCATGATCCGAACATTCAGCGTCCCTGCGGCGCCCGCGCGGTTCATCGCCGCCCATCCGTCCGCGTCGGTCCCCATGTCCGCCGCCGCGGTCAGCCCGTTGGCCAGCATCATCGCCTGCGCCTTGGCCAGCGCCGCATCATACTGCGCGGGGCTCGGCGCGGGGATGAATTTGCTCACCAGCCCCTCGGCATTGTCGACGAACAGCCCGTCGATGATTTCGCCGCCCGACGGTGCGCTGGTCGCCGCGGTCACGCCCGCCGCCTTCATCGCGGCGCTGTTGGCGACGCTGGCATGGCCGTCGACCCGCCCAAGCCACACCGGCCGGTCGCCGACCACCGCGTCGAGATCGGCCGCGGTCGGGAATTTCTTGTCGGCCCAATTTTCCTGGTTCCAGCCGCGTCCCAAGATCCAGCCGCCGCCCGGATTGGCCGCCGCATAGGCCTTCAGCCGCGCCTGCAATTCGGCCAGCGAATTCGTCCCCGTCAGGTCCAGTTGCAGCGCCATGAAACCAAGCCCCATGACATGGCCATGCGCGTCAATCAGCCCCGGAAGCATCACCCGCCCGGCGCCATCGACTACGATCGTTCCGGCCGGCAGCTTGAACTTTTCGCCGTGCAGGACATGCTTCACCTTGCCGTCGTCGCCGATCAGGATTCCGGTGAACCGCTCCAGCTTGCCGCTGGCATCGACTTGCACCCCGTTTACATTGTCGATCAGCGTATCCGCGGTGGCAGGGGAGGCGGCGGCGAGCGCAATCAGCGCGATCAGGGCGTTTCTCATCCCCCCGGCATAGCATTGTTCGCGCGCGTCGGAAGGGCTAGTCGGCGCCCATGACCACGACCGCAATCCTGACCGCCCCGACCATCGACGACATCCGCGCCGCCGCGCAACGCATCGACGGCGCGATCGAGAAGACCCCCATGTCGCACAGCGGCGTCCTGTCGAACATGATCGGCGCGGACCTGTGGCTCAAGTTCGAGAACCTGCAATATACCGCCGCCTACAAGGAGCGCGGTGCGCTCAACAAATTGCTCCAGCTGACCCACGACGAGCGCCGCCGCGGGGTGATCGCCGCCTCGGCCGGCAACCATGCCCAGGCGGTCGCTTATCATGGCAAAAGACTCGGCATTCCGGTTACCATCGTCATGCCCAACCCGACCCCGACGGTGAAGGTCACCCAGACCGAAGGCCATGGCGCGCGGGTCGTGCTCCACGGCGAGACGTTCGACGATGCCTATGACAAAGCGCGCGAGCTGGAAGCGGAGGAGGCTTTGGTCTTCGTCCACCCGTTCGACGATGGCCAGATCATTGCCGGCACCGGCACCATCGCGCTCGAAATGCTCGCCGAAGTCCCTGATCTTGACGTCCTGGTCGTGCCAATCGGTGGCGGCGGGCTGATCAGCGGCATGGCGATCGCCGCCAAGACATTGAACCCCAGGATCGAGATCATCGGGGTCGAGGCCGAGCTCTACCCGTCGATGAAGAATGTCGTCGAAGGCGGCCGCGGCAAGATCGGCGGCGATACGCTGGCTGAGGGAATTGCAGTCAAGGAGCCGGGCCAGCTGACCCGCGCAATCATCGCCGACCTGGTCGACCGCATCGATCTCGTCGCCGAACGCGACATCGAACATGCCGTCGCATTGCTCGTGTCGATCGAGAAAAGCGTCGTCGAGGGTGCCGGCGCTGCCGGACTTGCTGCAATCCTCGCTGATCCCGAACGCTATCGCGGGCGCAAGGTCGGCACCTTGCTGTGCGGCGGCAATATCGACACGCACCTGCTCGCCAATGTGTTGGTGCGCGAACTGGTTCGCTGCGGCCGCATCGCCCGACTCAAGATCAACGCCCAGGACCGCCCCGGCGCGCTCGCCGCGATCACCGCCAAGTTCCATGAGTGCG
>JBKJNP010000260.1:0-10587 GCA_046593565.1 Sphingomicrobium sp.
CATTGGTGTTGCGCCCGACGTTTGCGGCGCTGGTCGCGGCGGAAGGTGAAGTGGGGCCTTTGTTTGCGTTGGTCGAGCGGGCGGCGGACGGGAAACTGGCACTAAGCGAGATTGCGGCTTTGTTCGATCATGTGTCGGCGGGCCGTCCGGCGGCGATCACGCGCGAGCGGATTGGCGAGGCGATTGTTGCGACGGGCCTGGCAAATGTGACACCGCAATTGCGGGTGCTTCTGGGGCAGATCTTGCAGGGGCAATGACCCATAGTTTTGGCGAGACGGCGGCGCGGGCGTGGCAGGCGGCGGCGCTCGGCCTTGGTTGGCGGCCCGATGATTTTTGGGGCGCGACGCCGGCCGAGTTGGCGGGGGCGCTGGCGGTGCCCGACGCGGTGGATCCGCCGAGCAAGCAAATGATCGACGCGCTTCGGGCGCGCTTTCCCGATCGGAGAGATTGATGGACGATTTCGAGGAATTGGTGCTCCGCGTGCGCACCGACACGTCGGCGTTTGCGCGCGACGTGGCGCAGATGCGCGGCGAGCTCGAGGGGCCGCTGGCGGCTGGTGTGGGACGCGCCGGACGGGCGATCGAAAGCGCGCTGTCGCGGGCGATCACGACGGGGAAATTCGGGTTTGACGATCTGAAGCGCGTGGCGCTGACCGCGCTGGGCGAGATTGCCGCGGCGGCGCTTCGGTCGGTGCTTGCGCCGGGTGCGCAGGGCGGCGCGAGCGGCGGGATCGGGAGCCTGTTGGCAAGCCTGGTGAGCAGCATAAGCGGAGCGCCAGGCCGCGCCACGGGTGGACCGGTAAGCGCGGGGCGGGCCTATTGGGTCGGCGAGCGCGGGCCTGAATTGTTTGTGCCGCCAGGCGCGGGGCGGATTGAACCGACAGGCGGTCGAGGCGGGCGTGATGTGAAGGTGGCGATAGCGATCAGCACACCAACCCCGGGCGATCCCTTGTTGCTCCAAAAAAGCTCGCGCCAGGTGGCGCGGGCGGTGCGGTCTGCAATCGGCGGCGCGCGATGAAATATTGGCTGACCGCGCGCGACGCTCCGATCGAGCGCGATGTCGTCAAGCGATTCGATCCGCTCCACTGGGCGGTCGATTTCCCGCGCGGGGCGATGGCGAGCGTGGCGACGAGCGCCGACGGGCACGGGCTGACGGTCGAGGCGAGCTTCCTGCGCGCCAACGATTTGGTCGGGCTGATCTGGAGCAGTGAAGATGGCGACGCACATCCGGCACATGCGCGCGAGACAAGCCGCGACTATTCGGGGTGCGTCCTGGGCTTCCGTTGGCGCTCGACCGGGCTGGTGGCGCTGAATGCGGTCAATGGGCCGACGCTGACGATCGAGGGGCGAGACGAGGTTGGTGCTCCGCGCTTCTGGTATGTGCGGCTGTGGAATTATGCGGTCGGCAGTGGGGTCGATGCGCGGATCAGCCTCGACTTTGATGCATTGGACGGCGGATTCCTGCTGCCGGGCGAGGCCGACCGGGTCGACCCGACGCGGATCGACCGGATGTTCTTCAGCATGGTGCCGCCGAGTTACAATCCGGGGTCAAATGCTTTGCTGGCGGTGGCAGCGGCTGCGACTCTGCGAATCGACGACATTGCATGCGACGGGGCCGGGAGCGTGCTGTCCTTGAACGACGCGATGGTGCCCGATCATGGCCTCAGGATCGCGACTGGATATGACGATCAATATGATCTGCCGCCCGAGCGGATCGTGCAGGCGATCCACCGGCTCGGATATCGCGGGATCATCAATCACTACATCGGGATGAGCCATTATTTCCGGATCGGACCCGACGGGCTGCTCGATCCGGCGGTGCCGTTCAACGCGGCGGGGCTGGCGTGGCACGCCGACTTCGCGCGCGCCGCAAAGGGGTGGGGATATGAGGTGATCTGGTCGCTTTCGTACGAGATTCTCGACCAATTCTGTCCGGAGGCGTGGAAGCAAAGATCGTTTGACGGCGCGCCGGCGCTGACGGGCTACGACCCGCCTTCAACCCTCGTGTCGCCGGCGAGCGGGGCGGGGGTCTCGTTCCTGGCGAGCGTGGCGGCGGCGCTCGGCGATCTGGCAGTCGCGGCCGGGCTGGCGCCCAAGGTACAGATCGGCGAGCCGTGGTGGTGGGTGACCGCCGATCACCGGCCGTGTTTCTACGATGATGCGGCCAAGGCGCTGCTTGGCGGATCGCCGACCGAGATCGACGATGTGCGCGGGCCGAAGACGCCGCCGGAAATTGCGCTGCTCGAGGCAGCGGGGGCGTTGCTGGCGAGTTCGACCCAGGCAATTGCGGCTGCGAGCGGGGCGGAGACGCATTTGCTGATCTATCTTCCGGGATTGCTCGACCCGGCCGCGACCGAAGTTCGGCGCGCCAATATGCCGGTTGGCTGGGCGAACCCGGCGTTCGATGTGCTGCAAACCGAGGATTATGAATGGGTCATCGATGGGCGGCGCAATCTGAGCGCGGCGGCGCGAAGCGCGGTGACTGCGCGACTGGGCTATCCGATCGATGAACAGCAATATTTCAGCGGGTTTGCAGGGCAGACAAGCGACTGGTCGGCGATCGTCGAAGCGGCGCGCGACGCGCAAGCAGCGGGCGTGGCCGAGGTATTCATTTGGGCGCTGCCGCAAGTGCTGCGCGACGGGCTGACTTTGTTCGGAAAGGATGACGATATGACGCCGTTCGAGGATGTGGACTTCCCGATCGCGATAGGCGCCGAGGCGAGCGCCAGCCCAAGCTTTTCGACCAATGTCGTGACCAGCGCCAGTGGGCATGAAACGCGCAACGTAAACTGGCAGCAGGCACGGCTGCGGTTCGACGCCGGGCCGGGGGTGCGCGGCGATGAGGAATTGGGCACACTGATCGAATTCTTCCGCGCCCGGCGCGGTGCGGCGGTGGGCTTCCGGTTTCGCGATCCATTTGATCATAGTTCGAATGCGATGACCGGGGTGCCGTCAGCGGGCGACCAAATGATCGGGGCGGGCGACGGGGTGCGGACGGCGTTCGGCCTCGGCAAGCAATATGGCGAGGGCGAGGTGCGGCGGATCACGCGACCGGTGGCGGGCAGCGTGCGCGTCTCGGTTGGTGGGGTCGAGCAAATGTTGGGCTGGACGATGGGCCAGCTTGGGATGATACAATTCACATCGCCGCCCGCCGCCGGCACCGAGGTGCGAGCGGGCTTCCTGTTCGATTCCCCGGTGCGGTTTGCCGAGGACCGGCTGGACATCAATCGGGCGAGTTTTCTGGCGGGTGAGGCGCCGAGCGTGCCGCTGATCGAAATCCGGGAAGCCTGAGGTGCGCACAATGTTGGCGGGGCCACTAACCAGCCTGGCGTTCTGCTGGCGGGTCGAGCGCCTTGACGGAGCGGGGTTCGGGCTGACCAGCCATGACGCCGTGTTGCGCATTGGCGACGTAAATTACAGCGCCGAGCCGGGGATGTTGCCGGCGGCGATCGAGCGTGGGTCAGGGCTCGGGGAGTCGGATGGGGAAATTGCTGGAGCGATCACTAGCGCCGCCCTCGAGGAGGCGGATCTCGTACTAGGGCGCTGGGATGGGGCGCGGGTCAGCTTGATCGCGGTCGATTGGGAAGCCCCCGACGCGGACAGATTAAGTTTGGTAGGCGGCGAAATTGGCGAGGTTCGGATCGAGGATGCCGAATTCAAAGCCGGGCTGCGTGGTGCTGCGGCGAAACTAGCGCGCTCGATCTGTCCCGAGACCTCGTCCGAATGCAGGGCCGAACTGGGCAACAAGCAATGCCGGGTCAATCTGGCGGCGCGGGTACGGCGGTGTGTCGTCGAGGCGGTCGAGGCCAATGAGCTGGTGCTCGACCAGGCCATGGGCGATGATTTCCTGTGGGGCCGGGCACGGTTCCTGAGCGGCGAAAACACCGGGCTGGCGAGCGTGACGGTTGCGGTCGACGGCAATCGCGTCGAACTACGCGACACGATGCGCGGCACAGTGGTCGCGGGCGACCGGATCGAGCTTCGTGAGGGCTGCGACAAGAGGTTCGCGACTTGTTGCGAGCGGTTCGAGAATGCCGCAAATTTCCGCGGCGAACCGCACCTCCCCGGCAACGACCTTCTCACCCGATATCCAGGAGCCTGAGCGATGAGCAAGGATGCCGTCGAGCGGGCCCGGAGCCTGCTCGGGACTCGTTTTCGTGCGCAGGGTCGCGATCCCCAGATTGGAGTCGACTGTCTGGGTCTCGCGATGCTTGCCTATGATGTCGATGGCGCCGCGGTCCGCCGCGACTATCGGCTGGGTGGGGATCATCGGCGTGAGCTGAGGGGCGGGTTGGCGAGTGCATTCCGGCGGGTGGCGCGCTCGCGGGCGCGTTCAGGGGATCTGCTACTCATCTGCATCGCGGAGCGGCAATATCATTTGGCGGTTCGGACCGACGGCGGCTTCGTCCATGCCGATGCGCGGCGCGGGGTGGTGGAAACGCCGGGGATGCCGACGTGGCCGATCGTCGCGGCTTATCGCAAGCGTGTCCGGGCAAAGCGGGGTGAGGGCTGATGGCGACCTTGATCCTGAGCACGGTCGGGACAGCGCTGGGCGGGCCGATCGGCGGGATGATCGGGACGGTCATCGGCCAGTCGATCGACCAGCAATTGCTCGGCGGCGGGCCCCGGCGCGGGCCGCGACTGGGCGACCTCACCGTCCAGACTTCATCCTACGGATCGATGATCCCGCGGATGTACGGGAAGATGCGCGTGGCCGGGACGGTGGTGTGGTCGACCGACCTTGAGGAAAGCCGCGAATTACAGGGCGACGGCAAGAATGAGCCCGAGCGCGTCGTATACAGTTACACGGCCAGCTTCGCAGTGGCGCTGTCGTGCCGCGAGGCGGCGTCGGTGGGGCGGGTCTGGGCCGACGGGAAGTTGATCCGCGGGGCGGCCGGCGACTTGAAGGTCAGCGGTACGTTGCGGTTCCTGAACGGGAGCGAGGGGCAGGCAGTCGATCCGCTGATCGCGACGCTGGAAGGGATCGGCACGACCCCGGCCTATCGCGGGCTGGCGCTGGCGGTGTTCGAGAATCTGATGTTGGGCGATTTCGGCAATCGCATCCCGAGCCTGACATTCGAACTTGTCGCCGATGCGCAGGGCATCGGGCTGGGCGCGATCCTGGCCGACGCGAGCGAGGGCGTGATCGAGTGCGCTGACGTGCGGCCGGTGGCGGGCTATGCATTGTACGGAGCGGATATGGAATCGGCAGTGGCGCCGCTGGTCGAGGCGTTTGCGCTGGATCTGACCGACGATGGCGAAGCCTTTCGGGCGCCGACGGCGACTGCGGCGAGAGCCCTGCTTCGCGACACGATGGGCGCGGCAACCGACGTCGCGGGCTCGGCGACGGTCGAGCGGTCGCTTCTGCCCGCGACGGGCATCCCGGCCGCGCTGACCCTGACCTATTACGACCCGTCGCGGGATTATCAGGCGGGGCAGGCGCGGGCATCGTTCCCCAACGTCAGCCGGGCGCGGCGGTCGATTGTGTTGCCGTGCGTGCTTGATGCCGGGGCGGCGAAAACGATGGCCGACACCTTGCTGTCGCGGGCGTGGGCGTTGCGCGATCGGCTGACGGTGCGGTTGAGCCCGGATCATCTCGACCTGGCGCCTGGCGATCTGGTGCGGCCCGAGGGTGTTGCCGGCGACTGGATCGTCGACATGGTCGAGATCGAGCGGATGGTCGTCACCGCCAGCCTGCGCCCGGCATGGCGCAGCGCGGGAACCCGTGTGGCCGATCCGGGGCGGCCGGTGGTCCAGCCCGATGTGGTGGCGCTGCCGACGCGGCTGGCGTTGTTCGATTTGACCGATGTCGGGGCGGAACCGGGTGGGGTGCCGTCGCTGCAGCTGGCGGCGGCGAGCCCGTCGGGGGCCTATCGCGCGTTACCGATCCGGATTGCGATCGGGGGCACCGAGAGCGCGGGTCAGACAGCGCCAAGCGAAGCGGTGCTGGGGAGCGCGACATCGATCCTGCCAGCGGGCCAGAACGCGGTAATCGATGCGGAGGCCTCAGTCGAGGTTCTGCTCGCCAACCCCGATCACTGGCTGCAATCGTGTGACGATGCGGCGCTGGTCGCGGGGGCAAATCTTGCCGTCGTCGGCGACGAGATGATCCAGTTTGGCCAGGCCGAGGCGATCACGCCCGGACGCTTCCGCCTGTCACGATTGCTGCGCGGGCGACGCGGGAGCGAATGGGCGATGGCGGGGCATGGGGCGAACGAGCCGTTATTGCTGATCGACGCGCGGGCGTTGAAAGGAATATCGGCAAGCGCGGCGGCGATCGGCAGCATTGTGACAGTGACGGCTTACGGCCCCGGCAATGACGGGCAGGAGCCGGTGGTTTCGCGCATCGTCCAGGGCGAGGCGGCGCGGCCATTGTCGCCAGCGCAATTACGGGGGTCAGTGCGGGCGGACGGGGCGCTTGAACTTAGTTGGGCGTATCGAAGCCGGCGCGGCTTTACGTGGATTGATGCGGTCGATGTCCCGGTCGACCCGGATTTCTCCGGATATCGCATCAATGTCGCTCGAGGGGCGGGGATGGCGGAATTTTCCGCTACCGAACCGGCGCTCGTGGTCAGCACCGCCGAACTAGCAAGCCTGGGCACCGGACCCATCACCATTAGCGCGCGGCAGGCGGGGGCGGTTGGGCTTTCGCGGCCAGTGAACATCACCATGAACTTATAGGAATTTGCCATGAGCCAGACATCGCGCCTTGCCCTTCCGTTTCTCGAGCCCGGCCAGGCCCAGAAAGAGCTGTTCCACAACGAAGCTCTGCGGCGGGTGGACATTGCGCTGGCGGCAGCGGTCGAGACGGTCGGGGCCAATGCGCCGCCCGCGAGCCCGACGGACGGGCAATGTTTCGTCGTCGGGACAGCGCCGACCGGGGCGTGGGCGGGCCAGGCAAAGGCGATCGCTGGATATGCGGCGGGCGGCTGGCGGTTCGTCGCGGCGATCGCGGGGATGCGCGCGCTGGACAAGGCAAGCGGCCAGACGGCGACTTATGACGGGGCGGCGTGGGTCGTTGGCACCGTCAAGGGGGCGAAACTCGAGTTGGCGGGATTGCAGGTGGTCGGGGCGCGGGGGACGGCTGTCGCCAATCCGGCCGGCGGGACGGTGATCGATGTCGAGGCGCGCGCGGCGATCGTTGCGCTGCTGGACCGGATGCGGACCCATGGGCTGATCGCGCCCTAGGTTGCGGGGCAGCGGCGGGGTTCGTAGAGCGGCCTCATGAAGATTCGCTTGGCAATCCTGATGGCGCTCACCGCGGCGAGCGGGTCCGCGCAATGGGGCGACGCGGGGCCGACTTTGGTGTTCTTCGACTGGGGCAAGGGCGAGCTGAGCAACGATTCCAAGGCGAGCCTCGACAAGGTCGCCGAACTTTATACCGCAGCGCCGCGGGCGATGACGGTCGACGGCCATTCGGACAAATCGGGTTCGAGCTCATCCAACCTGGCGGGATCGCGACTGCGGGCTGGGGTCGTGCGCGATTATCTTGTCGCGAAAGGCATTCCGGCAGCTTCGATGACGGTGCGGGCTTATGGCGAAACCTGGCCGATCATTGTCACCGCTGACGGGGTTCGCGAAGTGCAGAACCGGCGGGTCGAGGTCCGCTGGAGCAACTGAACTAGGGCTGCTTGAAGAAGGCGATCCCCTTGGCGCGAATGTCCTTGGGAACGGTGTGGCCGCCCTGGAAACTCTCGAACATCAGCGGCACCTTGCGGACGCGGATACGCGCCACGATCCCCCGCGTGTAAGAATAAGGCAGCACCTCGTCCTTCTCGCCGTGGCTGATGAAGATCCGCTGGGTCGGGCCCGATTTGCCGAGGAAGGCCGGGCCGGGCGAGAAAGCGATCACCTCGCTCACCAATTGCGGATTGGCGGTGCCGACGCTGAGCGCATAGGTCGCGCCATTGGAAAATCCCATCATCCCGATCCGCTTTGGATCGATCGCGACACGGGCAAAAACATCGGCCAGCGCCGCGTCGAGCGCCTTTAGATCCTTGCCGTAGCGCGGGGTGACCTTCATCTCCGCGCCCAACCGGCTCTGCAAATCCACGATCATGTCCCACGTCGCGCCCTTGGCGGTCGGGATTAGCAGCACGAAACGGTCGCGGTCGGCATCGGCACGGAACGAGGCGAGCACGTCCGACGGCTGGCCCCCGGCGCCGTAGAAGGCGACCAGCAGCGGCATTTTCGCGCCGGTCATCCCCTTGGGCAGATAGGCATAGGCCCCGCCCGCCAGTTGCAGCACGCCGCTGCGCTTTTCGGACGTCGCTGGGGTGGATGCGGGGGGCGGGGTGGAAAGCTCCGGCCCGGCGGCGGGCGCGGGCGCGGCGGCCAGGGCCAAGCCGATCGCCATCATCCATCCCGAAAGCCTAACGCGACGCACGTCCGTCGATCCTCTCCTGTGCCACCGGGCGGTCCCAGAATTCGGCAGCCGCGCCTTGCTGTCGAGCGCTTTTCGACGGACGAAGGCCGCGCTATGTCCGCCGCATCGGGCCGGTCGTTCGTCTTTTGTGCGGAGCCTTCGCCCGATCAGGCGCGTTTGACCCCCAACCAACGCAGGCCAAAAACCCCAGGCCAAAATCACAGGAACACGCCATGACCCGCCTTTCGACCATCGCTTTGACCATCGCCGCGAGCAGCATCGCCTTATCCGCCTGCACCAAGAACGACGCGCCGGTCGATAATGCGGCGGTCGCCAATGAGGTTGCGTTCGATACTGCGGCCGGGGGCAACAGCGCGATGGCAGGGGTGCCGCAGAGCTTCAACTTCAACGGCGGCGACGGCGCGTTGCTCGGCACGGTCACGGTCAGCGAGGACCCCGCCGGGCTGGTGATGAACATCAGCGCGGTCGGCATGCCGGCCGGTGTCCACGGCATCCACCTGCATGAAAAAGGCCTGTGCGACGGGCCGAAGTTCGAGAGCGCCGGCGGTCACTGGAACCCCGCCGCCAAGAAGCACGGCCGCGACAATCCCGCAGGTGCCCACGCCGGCGATCTCGCCAATTTGACCGTCGCCGCCGACGGCACCGCCACCGTCAGCATCCCTGTCGCGGGGGCGATGATGGCGAGCGGTCCGATGATGCTCGCCGACGCCGACGGCACCGCGCTGGTAGTCCATGCCAAGGCGGACGACTACAAGACCGACCCGAGCGGGGCGAGTGGGGACCGAGTGGCGTGCGCGGTGGTTGCGAAGGCGAAGTAGGCGAGCCTCTCAGCAGCCGCGAATTCGTTAGGTAGATTCCACCGTAACGACGAATCCGTGCGCGGGGTCGCCGGCCTGGGTCGCCAGTCGGTTGCCCGAGGTCATTTCCACTTTCGTCTCGGTCTTGGCCGGGATGATGACCGCCCGCTCGATCTCCAGGCTGTAGAGATTGAAGTTCGCGTCCTGCAAGTCGCCGACTATCTTGCCGTTGACCGTCAATTTCAGGAAGGCGGTGCTGCCGGGATGCTCGGAATCGGCATAGCCCATCGCCCAGGCATTGACGCGAACAATGACCTCATCCCTGAATTTTGGAAGCACCACGGAGTGGGAACCGTCAGCGTTCGCGATTCCGACAAATTCGATTGAAGCAGGCGTCAGCGTCTTGGTGTCTGATGTCATGATGGTTCCCCCAAAGCGTGGAACGATCCGGCGCGTTAACTTCTCATTAAATCGCGCATGACGCAATGGCGCGGGCCGGGCTCTGGACGGACGCCCGCGCGCGCGTCATTTGGTAGCGAGGGGCGCGCGGGGATGGCCGGCGCGAGCTCTGCGCTCCATCAGCGCCCCGCGCTGACGGTGCTCGAGCTTCCTGCCCGGCAAGCGGACCAACATCGCCTTCCTCCTCTACCAGCTCGCGCATTATCCCTTGCTCGCCATTTTGGGGACCATGGGGTCGGGGAAGTAGGTTTCCCCGTCGCCCAAAATTGACTTACTTCGCCGCAATCAAATCCGGCTGATCCTCTGAAGCACGCTTGGCGCGCTTGCGCGGCTTGGCCAGCGCCACGGGTTCGGACCTAACCGGCGACTTGGCCAGCGTCTCCCGCAAATACTGGCCCGTGAAACTCCGAGCCTCCGCTGCAACCTGCTCCGGCGTTCCCTCCGCGACAATTTCCCCGCCGTTTACGCCTCCGCCCGGGCCCAGGTCGAGCACCCAGTCCGCCGTTTTGATAACGTCTAAATTGTGCTCGATCACGACCACCGTATTGCCCTGCTCGACCAATGCGTGGAGCACTTCGAGCAACTTGCGCACATCCTCGAAGTGCAGCCCCGTCGTCGGCTCGTCCAGGATATACAAAGTCTGCCCGGTCGCCCGCCGCGATAGCTCTTTCGCCAGTTTGACCCGCTGCGCCTCGCCGCCGCTCAAGGTCGTCGCCTGCTGGCCGACCTTGATGTAGCCCAACCCGACCTCCGCCAGCATCGCCATCTTGTCGCGGATGCCGGGGACGGCCTTGAAGAATTCGACCGCATCCTCGACCGTCATGTCGAGCACGTCGGCGATGCTGCGGCCCTTGAACTTCACCTCCAGCGTCTCGCGATTGTAGCGGTGGCCGTGGCAGATGTCGCAGGTGACGTAGACGTCGGGCAGGAAGTGCATCTCGATCTT
>JBKJNP010000019.1:0-5239 GCA_046593565.1 Sphingomicrobium sp.
CCGGCCGCCAGCGGCGTGCACTTTCGCCACCACCGGCTTCCACGCTTCGACTTGTTCGTCGTTCCACAGCCCCGGCGCATAAGGCCAGCCAAGCCCCTCGCGGCTGATCCCGGTCGCCTCGCTGATGATCAGCCCGGCACTCGCGCGCTGGGCGTAATAATCGCCCATCACCGGTGTCGGCACGGCGCCCTTGGTCGCGCGGCCGCGCGTTAGCGGCGCCATCAGGATGCGGTTGGGAAGCGGGAGCGCGGAGCTGAGATCAACGGGTTCGAACAGGCTGGGCATAGAGCGACTTTCTGCTATCGGCGCGATCATGTCGCAAGACGCACAAATAGTTTCGATTGAAAACGGTTCAAGCGCTCATCGCTGGGCGTTTCTTGCCTTGCTGGTCGGCAATGTCGCGCTGGCCACCGGCCCGTTCCTCGTCCGCCATGCCGGGGTCGGGCCGGTCGCCGCTGGCTTCTGGCGGATGGCGCTGGCGATCCCGTTCCTGTTCCTCCTCGCCTACATCGCCCGCCAGCCGGTCCGCTGGCCTCGCGCGGCGCTGGTCGGGGCGATCCTGCTCGCGGCCTTCTTTTTCGCCGCCGATCTCGCCGCCTGGCATGCCGGGATCCTGCTGACCAAGCTCGGCAATGCCACTCTGTTCGGCAATATCAGCAGCTTCCTGTTCGCCGCCTGGGGACTGTGGCTGGTGCGCAAGTGGCCGTCGTGGATCCAGGGCTCGGCGCTGGCGCTGGCGGCGATCGGTTGCTTGCTGCTGATGGTCGGCAGCGCCGAATTGTCGGCGGCGCATTTGCGCGGCGATTTGCTCGCGGCGTTCGCCGGTCTGCTCTACACCGGCTATTTGATCTTCGTCGAACGGACCCGCGCCGAGCTCGCCCCGTTGCCGCTCCTGTTCTTCGCCAGCCTGTTCGGCGCGATCATGCTCCTCCCCGCCGCCGCCATCGCGGGCGAGACGATCATCCCCGCCGACTGGACCGCCTTGTTCGCGCTCGCCTTGTGCAGCCAGGTCATCGGCCAGGGGCTATTGGTCTACGCGCTTGGCCACATCCCGCCGCTGGTGGCCGGCATCGCCATGCTCACCCAGCCCGCGCTGTCGGCCCTGCTTGGCTATCTCTATTATAACGAGCTATTGACCCCGCTCGACTGGGTCGGGGCGATGCTGATCGTCGTCGCGTTGATCCTGGTCCGCTTGCGCGCCCGCCCACAAACCGTCAGTGAAGCGCCATGAGCCCGCTCGAAACCCTTCGTGCCCGCCTCGCGATTCCGGTCGGCGACAATGCCGTGTTCGACGGTTGGACGGCCAAGGCGGTCGATACTGCCGCAGGCCAGCTCGGCATCGACCCTGCGCAGGCCCGTCTCGCTTTCCCCAAGACCAAGCTCGATATGATCGACGCTTACATCGCGGCGGTCGACACCGCGATGCTGGCCGAATATCCGCCCGAAAAGATCGCCGCGATGAAGGTCCGCGACCGGATCCGCACCCAGCTCTGGTTCCGGCTCGAGGCGATGGCCCCCGCCCGCGAAGCCCTCCGTTCCGCCTTGGCGATCCTCGCCATGCCGCAAAATGCCCCGCGCGGCTTGCGCATCGGCTGGCGCACCGCCGACCTGATCTGGCGCAACGCCGGCGACACATCGAGCGACTATAATCATTACACCAAGCGCCTCACGCTGAGCGCGGTCTACGCCTCTACCCTGCTGATTTGGCTCGACGACGACAGCGAGGGGTTCGCCGACACCGCCACCTTCCTCGATCGCCGACTGGCCAACGTGATGAGCTTCGAGAAATGGAAAGGCCAGTGGACCGGCAGCGATCTCACCCGGCCCAGCCTGTCGCGTTTTCTTGGCCGCTTGCGATACCCACCCGCATAGCCACTGGCGCCCTGAGGGCTGGCGCTGCGCCGCCGTTAATGATAATCAGTCGCAATATGACGACGCTTTCATTGGACCAATTGAAGATCGGTGCCCGCGCAAGGATCACCACGATCGACTGGGCGCGCCTCGGCGACAGCGACGCGTCGCGCCTCAAGCATTTCGGCTTTGACGAAGGTGTGTCGGTCGAGCCGCTTCACCGCGGCCCGTTTGGCGCCGATCCGCTCGCGGTGCGGGTCGGGCGGATGACGGTCGCGATCCGCCGCGCCCACGCCCGCGCCGTGCAGGTCATTCCCGAAAGCGCTCGCGCCCCCGCATGAGCCCCGCCCCGCTGATCGCGGTCGTCGGCAACCCCAATGCCGGCAAGTCGGCCTTGTTCAACGCGCTCACCGGCGCGCGCCAGAAGGTCGGCAATTATCCCGGCGTCACGGTCGAGCGCCACGTCGGGAGGCTCAGCCTGCCAGGTGGTACGATCGCCGAGCTGATCGACTTGCCGGGCGCCTACGGCCTCGACCCGACCAGCCCCGACGAAGCCGTCACCCGCGACGTGCTGCTCGGCAAGCAGGCCGGCGAGCGCCTACCCGACGCCTTGCTGGTGGTGGTCGACGCCTCCAACCTCGACAATCACCTCCGCTTCACGCTCCAGCTGATCGAACTCGGCCTGCCGATGGTGGTCGCGCTCAACATGGTCGATCTGGCCAAGCGCGACGGGCTCGAGCTCGACGTCGCGAAACTTCAGGCCGAGCTCGGCGTGCCGGTGATCGAGACCGTCGCGGTGCGCAAGCGCGGCATCGACGCGCTCCTCGCCCAGCTCGACACGATGCTGCTGACCCCGCGCGAGATCCGCGCCGGCCCCGGCCCAAGCCACGACGGCTTCACCCTCCAGCGCCGTGCCCGCGACATCGCCTTGGGCGCCATCCTCAGCGAAACCCCGGTCCGCCGGATCACCCACCGCCTCGACGGGTTATTGCTCCATCCGGTCGCCGGGCCGATCATCCTCGCCGCGATCCTGTTCGTCATGTTCCAGGCGGTGTTCGCGTGGAGCGCCCCACCGGCCGACGCGCTCGAAGCCGTCACCATCGCCACCGGCAATATGATCGGCAATGCGCTCCCCGACGGCCTGTTCCGCTCGCTCATCGTCGACGGAATCTTCGCCGGGGTCGGCGCGGTGATCGTCTTCCTGCCCCAGATATTGATCCTGTTCCTGTTCATCCTGGTCCTGGAATCGACCGGCTACATGGTCCGCGCGGCGTTCATCATGGACCGGCTGATGAGCCACGCGGGCCTCAGCGGGCGCGCCTTCATCCCCTTGCTGTCGAGCTTCGCCTGCGCCGTCCCCGGGATCATGGCGACCCGCACCATCGACGATCCCAAGGACCGGCTGACCACCATCCTCGTCGCCCCGCTGATGACCTGCTCGGCGCGGCTTCCGGTCTACACCCTGATCATCGGCGCATTCATCCCCGCCCGCACCGTCGGCCCCGGAATCGGCATCCAGGGACTGGTGATGTTCGGCCTGTACATCGCCGGGATCGTCGGCGCTTTGCTCGCCGCGCTCGTCCTGCGCCACACCGTGGTCAGGGGCGGCGGCGGCGCGTTCATGATGGAATTGCCCAAGTATCAGATGCCGCGCCTGACCGACATCGCGCTCGGCCTGTGGCAGCGCGCGGCAATCTTCCTCAAGCGCGCCGGCGGGATCATCCTCGTCACCACCGTCATCCTGTGGGCCCTGACCAGCTTCCCGCAGGCCGGCCCCGGACAGAAACAGAGCGAGGTGTCGGTCGCGGGCAAGATCGCCGACGGCATCCACGTCATCGTCGCCCCGATCGGCTTCAACAAGGATATCAGCCTCGCGTTGCTCCCCGCCATGGCCGCGCGAGAGGTCGCGGTGGCGGCGATCGCCACCGTTTACTCGATCGACGCCGGGGACGAGACAAACCTCCAGACGCTCAAGCAGAAACTGGCCGGCCGCTGGAGCCTCGCCACCGCTCTGGCCTTCCTCGCCTGGTTCGTGTTCGCCCCGCAATGCATCTCGACCATCGCCGTGACCCGGCGGGAGACCAACGGCTGGAAATGGCCGATATTCATGGTCAGCTATCTGTTCGTCCTGGCCTATGTCGCCGCCGGTGCGACCTATTGGACCGCGGTCGCGTTCGGGTTGTAATCCGCCTCACGCGCTTCGTTGGCACACCAGTTCGACCAGCCGACCGTCGGGATCGCGAACATAGCCGGCATAATAATCGGGGTGGATATGCGGTGCCAGCGCCGGGGCACGGTCGAGCGTGTGGCCGCCATCGCGAGCCGCATTCCACCCCGCATCGACGATTGCGCGACTGTCGGCGGCAAAGGCGAAATGGACGTCGCTCGATGGCCCGCCTTCGATCAGAAATAGGTCCATCGTCGCGCCTGCGCCAAAGCCTTTGACCGGCCCGTCCAGCTTCAGGCGATAGCCCAATGGCGCCAGTGTATCGCTGTAAAACCGCACCGCCGCGTCCATTTGCCGGGTTTGCAATTCAATGTGGTCGATCAATCGTTTTCTCCGGGTTGCGCGGCGATTATTACCCAAACCGGGGCGCAAATAGTGCAAATTCACTGCTCATAACGCTTATATTATGCGTGATTTGCCGCTAAACCGCCTTGCATATGCCCAATGTCGATCTCGACCGCCTCGATCGCGCTTTGCTTGATGCGCTTCAGCGCGATTCGGCCCAGACCAACGAAGCCTTGTCGGCACAGGTCGGCCTGTCGCCCTCGGCGATCCAGCGGCGCATCCGGCGACTTCTTGCGGACGGCGTGATCGAGCGTCGGGTGGCGGTGGTCGATCCGGTCAAGATCGGCCGGGCATCTTTGTTCATCGTCGGCATCGAGATCGAGCGCGAGCGACCCGAGCTTGTGCAGCGGCTCCGCGCCTGGCTGCGCGAAGAGGATGCCGTGCAGCAGGTCTATTACGTCACCGGAAGCGCGGATTACATCATGCTCGTGACCGCCGCCGACATATCCGGGTTCGACGCTCTGATGTCGCGGCTGATGGCCGACAATGCCAATGTCCGCCGATTCACCACCAATGTCGCGTTGAGCACGATCAAGCGCAGCCTCGTCGTTCCAAGCGGCTAGTGGCTGCTTGCAGGGCGCCGCCCTGCGTCCTAACGAACGATCGAACCGAAGATAAAAGCGCAAGGAATTTCGACATGGCGGGAAGTGTGAACAAGGTCATCCTGGTCGGCAATCTGGGCAAGGATCCGGAAAGCCGCAGCTTCGCCAATGGCGGCAAGGTGGTCAGCTTCTCGGTCGCCACGTCGGAAAATTGGAAGGACCGAAGCTCGGGCGAGCGCAAGGAAAAGACCGAGTGGCACAATGTCTCGATCTT
>JBKJNP010000014.1:0-5099 GCA_046593565.1 Sphingomicrobium sp.
CTCCCGCTCAAAATCGAATATGGCGCCATGCTCGAAGTGCCGAGCCTCGCCGAAATGCTCGACGTCATCCTGCCGCGGCTCGATTTCCTGTCGATCGGGACCAACGATCTGACCCAATTCCTGTTCGCCGCCGACCGCGCGGATCCGCGCCTCGCCGACCGCTACGACTGGCTCAGCCCGGCGATCCTGCGCTTCCTTCGCCGCGTCGTGAAACAGGCCGACGAGGCCGGTGTCACCATCCGGCTGTGCGGCGAGATGGGTGGCCGACCGCTGGAGGCGATGGCGCTGATCGGCATCGGCATCCGCAATTTCTCGATCACCCCGGCGGCGGTCGGACCGGTCAAAGCGATGATCCGCTCGATCGACGCTGCCGCGGTCACCGCGCGAATGGAAAAATTGCTGGCCAAGGCGCCGCGCGACCTGCGCCGATTATTGACCGACTGGGCGAAACGCCACGGTGTCGCGCTTGGCTAAGGTTGACAGCATGGCCAAGGGACTCGACAAGCCCCTGATCACCATGAGTGCCGGTCGCGGGGGATGGCGATGAGTGAAGCCGAAGACGCAATCGAAGTAGGAATGACCGCTGGCGAGCAGCTTCGTGCGGCGCGCGAGGCGCTTGGCCTGTCGCTCGACGATGTCGCCACCACGACCCGGATCCCGACCCGCCACCTGACCAGCCTGGAAACCAGCGATTTCGCGCGCTTGCCCGCGCCGACCTATTCGATCGGGTTCGCCAAAAGCTATGCCGGCGCGGTCGGGCTCGACCGCGTCGCGATTGGCGAGCAGTTGCGCGAGCAGCTTGGCGGCACCACCCGCGTCCACCCCCACCAGACCGAGCAGTTCGAGCCGATGGACCCGGCCCGCGCCATGCCCAAATGGCTGATCTTCGCCGCCATCGCTGCAATTATCGCGGTCGCGCTGACCGCCACCTGGCTCAGCAAGCGCGCCCAAAACGCGCCCGACAATGTCGTCGCGGAGGAGGTCGCCGCCGATCCTGGCCTGACCGTCCCGCCGCCGGTTGCTGCAACCGACGCCTCCGGCCCGGTCGTGATCACCGCCACCGAGCAGGCGTGGATCCAGGTCAAGGATGGCAACACCCTGCTTAAGGAAGGCGTGCTCGAGCCCGGCCAGAGTTTCGCCGTCCCGCCGACCGCGACCGCGCCGATGCTGACCACCGCCAAGGCCGAAGCGCTACGCATCACCGTCGGCACCGCCACCGCGCCGCCGGTCGGCCCGGCCGCGACCCGGGTCAGCAACGTCAGCCTGCTCGGGCCGGCCTTGCTGAGCGGTCCCGCGCAACCAGCAGCTGCTGCCCCGACCACCGCCGCGCCGCCGCCAGCCGCCGCCCGGCCCACGCCACCGCGCCCGACTGTCCGCCCGGCCCCGCGCCCAGCCGCGCCCGCGCCCGCGCCCGCCGCGACCAACACCATCGAGCCCGACGCGCCGACCCAATGATCCAGCCCTCCATTCAGGCCTTCGAAAGCCGGAGCGGAGGATCGTCGCCGCTCACACCAATACCAACAGGAATTGCCATGCGCCTGCCCCTGCTCGCCACCACCGCCGCCCTCCTCGCCCTGACCGCCACCCCCGCCGCCGCGCAGCGCCAAACCACCCCCGAGCAACGCATCGACCGGCTCGAGAAGCAGGTCCGCCAGATGTCGCGCCAGGTGTTCCCCAAGGGCCAGCCGGCTGACACCGCAGGCTACTCCGACGATCCCGCCGCGACCCAGATCCAGGCCAACCAGCTCAGCAATCGCCTCGATTCGGTCGAGCAGCAGATGACCGCCATCCTCCGCGCGTCGGAAGAAAATGGCAGCCGCATCGCGACCATGGAGGCCGAGCTCGCTCGCCTTCGCGCCGACCAGGACCGCCGCCTGCGCGCGATAGAAAGCGGCAGCGGCGACGGCCCGGCGACCGCCTCCGACTCCGCCACCGACGAAGTCGATGAAACCCCGCCCGCCCCGCGCCCCCGCACCGAAACCACGCGCTCCACCCCCGCCGCCGCGCTCAACGGCGCCGAGGCCGCCTATGACGCCGGCTTTCGCCTGTGGGAGGCGAAGAAGTACGATTCGGCCATCGCTTCCCTGCGCAAGATGGTCGCCGCTTACCCCGACGACCGCCGCGTCAGCTGGGCCAACAACCTCATCGGCCGCTCGTGGCTCGACAAGGGCCAGTATCGCCAGGCCGCCGAAGTCCTGCTTGCCAATTATCGCGGCAACAAGGCCGGCGAGCGCGCCCCCGACAGCCTTTACTATCTCGGCCAGGCGTCGATGAAGCTCAACCAGCCGGCGCAGGCGTGCAAGGCCTATGCCGAGCTCGAGAATGAATATGGCACCAACATCCGCCCGGCCCTGCGCACTCTCCTCCCGGCGGCCCGCGCCGAGGCCAAGTGCCGGTAGCGACGTAACACCGCCCCTCCTCCTTGGGGGAGGAGCGAGCTGGTCCCGACGGTTTGGCCATTGCGACTGGCCCGGTGACGCGCAATGACGGCTAGGTGACCGCTTCACTCGCCCCGCCCCGCGACCTGCTCGACCGCTTCACGGCTGACCTCGACCCGCTCGTCCCGACCGACACCCGCCTCGGCATTGCCGTCTCGGGCGGGCCGGACAGCCTCGCGCTATTGCTCCTCGCCGCCGCTGCCCGGCCCGGCATGGTCGAGGCTGCCACCGTCGATCACGGCCTCCGCCGCGAGGCCCGCCAGGAAGCGCGGTTCGTCGCCTCCATCTGCAAGCAACTCGCCCTTCCCCACCACATCCTCCACGCCCGCGTCGCGCCCGGCGCCAGCCTCCAGGCGCAGGCCCGCACCGCGCGCTATCGCGTGCTCGGCGCATGGGGGATCGAGTGCGATCTCGGCGCCATTGCCAGCGGCCACCATGCCGACGACCAGGCCGAGACATTGCTGATGCGTCTCGCCCGCGGCGCCGGCCTGTCGGGCCTCGCCGCGACCCGCCGCCGCCGCGTGCTCGAGCCCGGCGTGACGCTGGTCCGCCCCCTGCTCGACTGGCGCCGCGCCGAGCTTCGCGACATCGTTGCCGCCGCCAGCCTGACCCCGGTCGACGACCCGACCAACCGCGACCCCAGCCACGACCGCACCCGCTTTCGCGGCCTGCTCGCGACCAGCGACTGGGCCGACCCCGAGCGCCTCGCCAGCAGCGCGCGCTGGCTGGCCGACGCCGACGAAGCGATCGAATGGGCGATGGAGAGCCTGGTGCGGGACCGCCTGACGCAGGACAGACTGGGCGCGGCGATCGACCCCCACGCCCTCCCCCGCGAACTCCAGCGACGATTATTATTGGCCGCCTTCGACCGCCTGAACGCCCCCCGTCCGCGAGGCCCCGACCTCGACCGTGCGCTGGTCGCGCTGGCGGCAGGCAAGACGGCGACCCTCTCGGGCCTCAAACTCACCGGCGGCGCGCAATGGCGGCTGGAGAAAGAGGCGAAGCGGCGGCGGGGAAGCTAGTGTCAGCTTTCGACCAATTGCGGACATTAGAACCATAAGCCATTCTCAGAACATGTCAGCGAAGAGGTCCTTTGTGATTGCGGGTGTGAGCGCACTCCTTGGCGCGTTGATTCCCACACTGATCGTGCTTCAAATGATGGCGGACAACGACAATAACGGTGAGTTCTACGACACCGTCACGGGAAAGTCGGACCTAGGCTACGTCCTTAGCGTCTCGGCCATTTACTACGTCCCTGCATTCTTGCTGATCTTCGCACTGGTCTTCGGTGTTGCCCGTCTCTGGAGGGTTCGCAAAGACGATTTTGACTCACAAGCATAGCGTCCGCTTTCCACCCAAAACGGGCGCGAGCGGCTTAACGTCCGCTTTCGACCCATTGCGGACATTAGCCAACTGGCTAAACTCGGATTTCGGTGACGATTTCGGTGACACCAATTTCGGTGCCGATTTCGGGGGCCGATTTCGGTGCGGCATTTCGGTGACCGCATTTCGGTGACAGTTTACTGAATTCACTTAATTCGCGCCTGTCGGCCCGCCACACGAAAATGCTTTCAATATAGGATTCCACTGCTTTCCTTGTCATCGCGCGGCTCGCTTGTGGCTCTTTCCAATCGTTGAACGTCTCGTTCCCCACTCCCGCGTGCCGCGTTCTGGCGCACTATGCCTTGCCAACATGAACAGGGTAACACTCAGTGTAACAACCCCCCGGTTGAGGGGGTGAGGTATCAACTTTGCCGCCTCCGCACCCCGGCGTACACCGGCACACCCGTTTCGCCCGATCCGCCTTAGGGCCGGGCCGGCCCCACCCCGTTCCATTGTCATTAAGGCAGAAAGGACTATTTTAGGCGCACGCTCTCAGGAAAGACCGCCCGCCATGAACGAGAAGAAGCCGACCAACCCGTGGACCAAGTCCCTGTTCATCTGGATGGGGATCCTGTTGCTGCTTGTATTCTTCGTCCAGTCGATCGGCGGCAGCCGTGAGGTTCCGGGCAAGGCGATGGCTTATTCCGAATTCGTCAAGCAGGTCGACGAGGGCAATGTGAAGAGCATCGCCATCGCAGCGACCCAGACGGGCAATAGCAATATCACCGGCGTGCTTAACGACACCAAGACCTTCAAGACCGTCGCCCCCAAGGATGCCAATGTGTCCGAACGGGTGATCGGCAAGGGCGGCTCGGTCCAGGTCAAGGCCGAGGAGCAGTCGAGCATCTGGACCTATCTGCTGCTCCAGTCTTTGCCCTTCATCCTGATGATCGGCATCGCCTTCTTCATCATGCGCCAGATGCAGAAAAGCTCGGGCGGCGGCGCCATGGGCTTCGGCAAGAGCCGCGCCAAGATGCTGACCGAGAAATCGGGCAAGGTAACCTTTGCCGACGTCGCCGGAATCGACGAAGCCCGCGAGGAATTGCAGGAAATCGTCGAATTCCTGCGCGATCCGGGCAAGTTCGCCCGCCTCGGCGGCAAGATCCCCAAGGGCGCCCTGCTGGTCGGATCGCCGGGCACCGGCAAGACCCTGCTCGCCCGCGCCATTGCGGGTGAAGCGGGTGTACCGTTCTTCACCATCTCGGGCTCGGACTTCGTCGAAATGTTCGTCGGCGTCGGCGCATCCCGTGTCCGCGACATGTTCGCCGAGGCCAAGAA
>JBKJNP010000089.1:0-3600 GCA_046593565.1 Sphingomicrobium sp.
TCGGCGACGTGGAACGGCTGGCTGAGGAACCGCTGGATCTTGCGGGCGCGGGCGACGGTGATCTTGTCCTCTTCGGACAGCTCGTCCATTCCCAGAATGGCGATGATGTCCTGCAGCGACTTGTACTTCTGCAGCGTCTCCTGGACCCGGCGCGCGGTATCGTAGTGCTCTTGGCCGACGACTGCCGGGGTCAGCACGCGCGAGGTCGAATCGAGCGGATCGACCGCCGGGTAGATGCCCAGCTCCGAAATCGCGCGGTTCAGCGTGGTGGTCGCGTCCAAATGCGCGAACGAGGTGGCGGGCGCGGGATCGGTGAGATCGTCGGCCGGCACGTAGATCGCCTGGACCGAAGTGATCGAACCCTTGTTGGTCGAGGTGATCCGCTCCTGCAGCTGGCCCATGTCGGTCGCTAGCGTCGGCTGATAGCCCACCGCCGAAGGGATACGGCCCAGCAGCGCCGACACTTCCGAGCCCGCCTGGGTAAAGCGGAAGATGTTGTCGATGAAGAACAGCACGTCCTGGCCTTCCTCGTCGCGGAAGTATTCGGCCATCGTCAGGCCCGAGAGCGCGACGCGGGCGCGGGCCCCGGGAGGCTCGTTCATCTGGCCGAACACGAGAGCGACCTTGGAACCTTCGGGCGTCGGGTTGCCATCGGCGTCCTTGGCGATGACCCCGGCGTCGAGGAATTCGTGATAGAGGTCGTTGCCTTCGCGGGTCCGCTCACCGACGCCTGCGAACACGGACACGCCGCCGTGGCCCTTGGCGATGTTGTTGATCAGTTCCTGGATCAGCACGGTCTTGCCAACCCCGGCGCCGCCGAACAGGCCGATCTTGCCGCCGCGCGCATAGGGCGCGAGCAGGTCGATGACCTTGATCCCGGTGACGAGGATCGCAGCTTCGGTCGACTGGTCGGCGAACGACGGCGCCTCGGCGTGGATCGGCATGCGCTTGGCGGCGTTGACCGGACCCTGTTCGTCGATCGGCTCGCCGATCACGTTGACGATCCGGCCCAGCGTCATCGGGCCGACCGGCACGGTAATCTGGCTGCCGGTCGAGGCGACCTTCTGGCCCCGCGTCAGCCCGTCGGTCGAATCCATCGCGATGGTGCGGACGGTGTTCTCGCCGAGATGCTGGGCGACTTCGAGGACCAGACGCGTGCCGTTATTATCGGTTTCGAGCGCCGAGAGGATCGCCGGAAGCTCGCCGTCGAAAGACACGTCGACGACGGCGCCGATGACCTGGCTGATGCGGCCGGCGCTCGTCGTCGTCGCGGGTGCCGAACCCAGGTTCGCTTCTGCCTTGGGCGCGCGCGGCTTGCGGGCGGGCTTCTCGGTAGTGGGGGCTGCGGATGCCATCGTCTTTTCCTTGCTTCGGACTATTTGAGCGCTTCGGCGCCCGAGATGATTTCGATCAGTTCGGTCGTGATCGCAGCCTGGCGGGTGCGGTTATACTGGATGGTGAGGCGGTTGATCAGATCGCCCGCGTTGCGGGTGGCATTATCCATCGCGGTCATCTTGCTGCCCTGCTCGGAAGCGGCGTTCTCGCGCATCGCGCGGTAGAGCTGGATCGCGACGTTTTTGGGGAGCAGATCGGCGAGGATCGATTCCTCGTCGGGCTCATAGGTGACGGCGGCGCCCGCGGAGGTGACGTCGCCGGTGGCCCCCGCCACGGGAGGGGCTACGGGGACTATCTGCTGCGCGGTGGGCTCCTGCGTGAGGACCGACTTGAAGTTCGAATAGAAGAGCGTCGCCACATCGAACTCGCCCGCGTTGAAGCGCGCGATGATGTCTTCGGCATAGCCGCGCGCATCGGCGAAGCCGAGCTTGCCGAGGTCGCCCGGCTCGACGCCGTGGATCATGTTGGCGCGGAATTCGCGGTTGAGCACCGCGCGGCCCTTGCGGCCGATCGTGTAGATCTTGACCGTCTTGCCCGCGGCGGTGAGATCGCGCGCGGCCTTGCGGGCCAGACGCGCGATGTTGGTGTTGAACGCGCCGGCGAGGCCCTTGTCGCTGGTCGCGACGACGAGCAGGTGGACCTGGTCCTTGCCCGTGCCCGCGAGGAGCTTCGGGGAGGATTCGCTGACAGTCACCTTGCCGGCAAGGCTCGCGACGACGCTTTCCACGCGCTGGGCATAGGGACGGCCAGCCTCCGCCGCTTCCTGCGCACGGCGCAGCTTGGCGGCGGCGACCATCTTCATCGCCTTGGTGATCTTCTGGGTCGATTTGACCGAGCCGATCCGAAGTTTGAGTGCCTTGAGACTGGCCATTACTGATTCCTGCCAAAAGCTACGCGCATCGCGATACCCATCAGCCCGACGCCGATCGCCCCTTCGAGCCAACGCATGATCCGGGACTGCTGCAAGCGCGCGCCGGCCCGATCAACGCCGGCGGCGACAAGGCCGAGCCACAGCACATTGATCACGCCATTGATCACGATCAGCATCACACCGATCGCGGGCGCATCGGGGCCATTGCCCGCAAATTGCGGGATCGCCGCCAAGAAGAACAGCGCAATCTTGGGGTTGAGCATGTTGGTGATCAGGCCCTGCAGCAGCGGCGACCCCTTTGCAGACACCGATACTTGCTCTGAAAAGCCCGCGATCGCGGACCGGACCATCTTGAACCCGATCCATGCCAGATAGATCGCGCCGACAATCCTGACGACCGCGAAGGCCGTTGGCTGTGCGGCCAACATGCTCATCAGCCCGAAGCCGAACAGCGCGGCGTACCACAAATTGCCGAGACCGATGCCGAGTGCGACCATGAAGCCCGCCCGCCGACCGCCCCGCGCCGATTGCGCGATCACCAGCGCCGTATCCGGCCCCGGCATCACCGTCGCAACGGTCGCGACCGCGATCCAGGCAAAAAGGATGGAGAAAAGAGTCATCGAGCCGCGACCTGCCCACAGCGCAGTGGGGCGACGGCGATTTTCCGCGTCGATCTCACTGAGCCGCTGCTGATCCTGAGAGCCTTGAGACTGGCCATGTTCCGCTTCAGCTCCGGGAGATGGCGAGCTTCCCCGCCAGTCCAATGAATGCCGCGCCGAGCACGCCCTCGATCCAGCGCATGGCGTTGCTCGCGCGAACCGCACCGCCCGCGCGCGCCGCGCCGAACGCGACGATGCTTAGCCAGACGCCGCCCAGCGCATAATGGATCGCAATCAGCAGTGTGCCGAACAGCGGCGCATTGGGGCCCGTGCCCACGAATTGCGGGAGCACCGCGAGGTAGAAGAGCGCAATCTTGGGATTGAATGCGTTGGTGATCAGCCCCTGGCGAAACGGCCCCGCGAGGTCCAGCGCGACGGGCGTTGTTTCGGGCTGGCGGCGCAGCGCACCGATCAGCAGCTTGACGCCAAGCCAGGCGAGATAGAGCGCGCCCGCCGTCTTGACGACCGCGAAGATCAGCGGCGACGCGGTGAGCAGACTCAGCAGACCAACCCCGAGCAATGCCATGTACCACAGCCCGCCGGTCACGATCCCCGCCACCGCCGCGAGGCCGGCGCGCAGCCCGTTACGGGCCGCATGGCCTGCCACGAGCAGCGTGTCCGGCCCCGGCGACATCGCAGCCGCCAGTGCCAGCGCCGACCAGGCGAGAAGGCGGG
>JBKJNP010000039.1:0-6350 GCA_046593565.1 Sphingomicrobium sp.
GCTCCACGCCTTGGCCGCAGCCAGCCGCACCGCGGAGTCGCCACTGGTCAGCCGGCGATGATAGGCCTCGACCACATTATCCCGCTCGCCTTCCTGAACCAGGCCGACGAATTCGCGCCAGCCCTCGGGGTACAGCTCCGACGCGCCATATTTGTAGAGCCAGTCGACTTCCGACTGGCGGAACAGGAAGATGCCGCGCAGTACCAGTTCGGTGACTCGGTCGGGATGGGTTTGACCATAGGCCAGCCCGAGCGTCGATCCCCAACTGCCGCCGAACACCATCCATTTGTCGACACCCGCAAGCTCGCGCAGCAGCTCGATGTCGCGGACCAGATGCCAGGTGGTATTATCCTCCAGGCTGGCGAACGGGGTCGACCGCCCGCAACCGCGCTGGTCGAACAACAATATGTCATATTTGGCGGGGTCGAACTGCTGACGCTGCTTGGGGCTGCAGCCTGATCCGGGTCCGCCGTGCAGAAACACCGCCGGCTTGGCGCCAGGGGTTCCGCACCGCTCCCAGTAAATGACATGGCCGTCGCCGACGTCGAGCATGCCCGTCTCATAAGGCTCGATCGGCGGGTACAGGGTGCGGCGTTCCGAGTCCTTGGCGGTCATGGCTGATCCTTGAAGAAAAAGGGCGGCGACTGCCTACTGCACACGCCGCCCAATGACGAGGGTCAGAACTTCACGCCCAATTCGATTCCCCAGATCCGCGGCTCGTTGACCATCGCGGTCAAATTGTTGAAGTCGATTCCGCTGACCGCGCTCTCGTCGTTGGTGATGTTGCGGCCGAATGCGGCAATGTCGAAGCGGTCGGTCTTGTAACCGATGCGTAAGCCCCCCTCGAGCAGCTGGTCATCGCTGAACTCGACCGATTCGTAGAGGAAGAACTGGACCTTCGAGCGGTGATACCAGTCGGTGAAGATGTAGAGCGATCCCGGCCCGACCGGATGTTCGTAGCCGGCGGTCCAGTTGACCGTCCAGCGTGGCGCCTGCGGCAGCGAATTGCCGTCGATCAGCACGTTGGGCGAGCCCGGCCCGGCGAGCGGGTCGAGCACGGTGCACGGCGCGGCGCACGGTTCGACCGCCAAATCATTGTCGCGGATCCTGGTATGGTTGTAGCTCAGCCCTGCAGTCAGAGTCAGCCCCTGGACCGGTCGCGCTTCGAGCTCGGCTTCGAAACCATAGCCCTTCACCGCATCGGCGTTGAGCAGCAGATTGGCATTGGCCGCACCGCCGACCGCTGACAGCTGCAAATCCTTGGTCTTGAACATGTAGCCGGCGAGGTTGAAGCGCAGGCGACGGTCGAACAAGGTGGTCTTGATCCCCGCCTCATAGGACATGGTGGTTTCGCTGTCGGCGGTGGTGACGTCGCGATCGAACAGGATTCGACCCTGGATCGCCGGGGCGCGATAGCCGCTGGCGATCCGCGCATAGACGTTCACATCGGGGTTGATTTCCTGCAGCGCACTCACATCCCAGGTCAGAACGCTGTCTTTGACCCTGGTCGTCGTCTCGGGGACCGGGCCGCCGCCGATGAAGCCGGGACGAAGGTCGAACAGGCGATCGGCGGTCAGACGCTTCTTGTCATGGTTCCAGCGCGCACCGGCCTGAAGCGTCAGCCCGCGCTCGAACTTGTAATTGACCGATCCGAACAGGCCGAGTGCCTTGCTGTCCTGCCGCTGGTTGACGATCGCCGACGGCGTGGTGGCAGTCGGAGCTCCGAAGTCGAAGCTCTGGATGTCGAGCTTCTCGTTGAAATAGAATAGCCCGATCTGGTAGCCGAGCCCGGTTTTGGCGTTAGACGCGAGGCGGACTTCCTGGGTGAATTGGTCGAGGCTCGGGATATCGTCCTGGCTCTGCGCCGGGAAGGGGATGAACCCCGGCTCGCTATTGTCCGAAAAGCCCGGCCCGCAGAACGAGCAGCCGAAGCCGCCGTCGATGTCGCCGCGGCTCTTGAGATTGCCGTTCCAGTAGCTGGTGATCGAGTAAAGCGTCACCGGCCCGAAATCATATTCGACCGTGCCGGCGACATTGCGTGTCCGCAGTTCCTGAAAGTTGATGCCGTCGGCGCGGACTTCATCGCGCTCGAAATCGCCGCCGTCGACCCCGACAAGATCGTTGGTGCCGGGGCGGATCGCATTGGCCCGGAAGACCCGCGCGTCGCCGTCGAGGTCGCGCAATTGGCCGGTCAGGCGGATGGTCAGTGCGTCGGTCGGCTTGAACTGGATCTGGGCACGCAGCGCAATGTCGTCATAGCCTTCCAGATCATTGTCGCCGGGCTGGTCGAGATTGTCGATCCAATCGCCCCGATGCTGCCAAAGACCCGACACCCGGACCGCGACCTTGTCGGTGATCTCGGCGTCGAGCGCGCCTTCGGCGTTGATGGTCGAATAGGTGCCGTAGCTGATCTTGGCATAGCTTCGACCGCTGCCCGGGCGGGCGGTGTCGAACTTGACGATCCCGGCCGGGGTGTTGCGGCCGAACAAGGTGCCCTGCGGTCCGCGCAGCACCTCGACACGGTTGACGTCAAACGCCGGAAAGCCCTTCAGGATCGGATTTTCGAGGACCACGTCGTCATAGACCAGGCTGACCGGCTGCGACGCGTTGAGATCGAAGTCGGTATTGCCGAGGCCGCGAATATAGAAGCGCGGGAAGGTGCGGCCGAACGAGCTTTCGATATTGAGGCTCGGCACCCGGCCCGACAGGCCGCGCACGTCGGCGCCGCCGGCATTGATCGCCGCCAGCGTCGTGCGGTCGACGGTCGCCACCGACAGCGGAACGTCTTGCAGGTTCTCGCTGCGGCGCTGGGCGGTGACGACGATTTCCTCGACGCCGCTATCGTTGGCGGGCGCAGCGGTGTCGGCGGTTGTGGGCGCCGTGTCCTGAGCAAGAGCGGCGGTGGGCGTGGCGATGGCAATCGCCAGCGCGAGGGTCGACGTCATGGGTGTGGTGCGGCGCATCGGCTCAATCTCTCATTTATGAGAAGACAAAGAGCGCCCCCCGTGGCCGCTCCGATGCACCAAATTCGCTAGCTGTCGTGGCCGTCGAGTCAATCAACCAAAGGCTTATGCGACAATTTCATTCCGCCGCCGTGACATGCGGGTAACAGTGATCAGAAGCTATATTCTTCATAGACGTGGGACACGTCGCCGGCCCACGCTCCGTGGTAGCGCTCGAGCAGGCGATCGGCGAAGGTCATGCCGGTCGCGACGACTTCGCGCAACGGGTCGAGGAAGCCGCTTTCATTGTCGCCGCTGGCGTTGAGCTCTGCGCGTGCGCTCAAGCCCGCGGTGGCGATCTCCAGCACTTCGCCGGCCAGGTCGCGCATCGTGCCGCCGCCGGGCACCGCCGCGTCGAGCGCTTGCCGCGGCACGGCGTGGCGCAGCGCCTCGCGTTCCTCGATCGTCCAATGCCTGACCCGGTCCCACGCTGCGTCGAGCGCGGCGTCGTCGTAGAGCAGGCCGACCCACAAAGCCGGAAGCGCGCAGATCCGCCCCCAGCGGCCGCCATCCGCGCCGCGCATCTCGAGGAAGCTCTTGAGCCTTACCTCGGGGAAGGCGGTCGACAGATGGTCGTTCCAGTCGGCGATGGTCGGCTTTTCGCCGGGCAGGACCGACAACTTCCCGTCGAGGAAATCGCGAAAACTGAGGCCCGCAGCGTCGATATATTTGCCGTCGCGGAACACGAAATACATCGGCACGTCGAGCGCATAGTCGCAGTAGCGCTCGTAACCGAAGCCGTCTTCGAACACGAACGGCAGCATGCCGGTGCGCGCCGGGTCGGTATCCTCCCAGATATGGCTGCGAAAGCTCTTGAAGCCGTTTGGCCGGCCTTCGGTGAACGGCGAATTGGCGAACAAGGCGGTGGCCACCGGCTGCAGCGCCAGCCCGACGCGGAATTTCTTCACCATGTCGGCCTCGGACGCATAGTCGAGGTTGACCTGGATGGTGCAGGTGCGGAGCATCATGTCGAGCCCGAGCGCGCCGACCCGCGGCATGTGGTCGAGCATGATCTTGTAGCGGCCCTTCGGCATGATCGGCAGTTCGGCGCGGGTCTTGTCGGGCCACATGCCGAGCCCGAGGAAGCCGAGCCCGAGCTTGTCGCCGACGGCCTTGACCTGCTGCAGGTGGCGCCCGCTTTCGGCGCAGCTTTCGTGGAGGTTGGCGAGTGGCGCGCCCGACAGCTCGAACTGGCCCGCCGGCTCCAGGCTGATCGTCCCGTCGGGACCGGCCATGGCAATGACCTTTCCGCCTTCCTCGACCGGCCGCCAGCCGAACTCGGTCAGCCCGGTGAGCAGGTCGCGGATCCCGCCAGGCTCGTCCCACGACGGCGCGCGATGATCGTCCAGCCGATAGACGAATTTCTCATGCTCGGTCCCGATCCGCCACGCCTCGCGCGGCTTCTCCCCGCCCGAAAAGACGGAGATCAGGTCCGCGCGGCACTCGATGAGAGGCGATGCGCTCATGTCGGTTTTAGTTGTCATTGAAAACGCGCTTAACGCCAGTCTCCGGCCAGCGCCATATATGTTGTGACGGCGGCCAAGGCGGCGGTTTCGGCGCGGAGGATGCGGGGGCCGAGGCTGACCGCGCGCGCATTGGCAAGCGCGCGGATCGCTTCGGCTTCCTCGGGCGTGAACCCGCCTTCGGGGCCGGTGAGAATGGTCGCGGGCCCGGGCTGGAACGCGGTCGCCGCCGGCTCGCCCCCGGTCTCGTCGGCGAAATAGAGCGTCCGGCCTGGGTCGAGCGCCTTCATAAAAGCCTCAAGCTTGACCGGCTCGGCAATCGTCGCGAGCGCGGTCCGCCCGCATTGCTCGGCCGCTTCGATAATGTGGGCGCGCATCCGCTCGAGATTGAGCTTGTCGACGATCGTCCGCCGGGTGATCACCGGCTCGAGCCGCGCCACGCCAAGCTCGACCGCTTTCTCGACCAGCCAGTCGACCCGTCCCTTCTTGACCGGCGCGAACGCGAGCGCGAGATCGGGCACCGCTTCCTGCCCCCGCGTCGGCTCGACCACGGCCAGAATCATCCGCCGTTTCCCCGCCTCGACCACGCGCGCCAGCCACTCGCCCGACACCCCGTCGAACAGCAAAACCTCGCCGCCCTCCTTGAGCCGCAGCACATTGCCGAGATAGTTCGCCTGGGCGGCATCAAGCCCGACCGCCATCCCCACCGATAGCGGCGGTTCGACATATAGCCGAGCAAGCGAGCGCGGCGGCCAGGCGGGGGTGGCGGGCATCAGTTGGGAACGGCGCGCATGGCGTCGGTGAATGACCGCATCGGCAGGCCATGCGCGCGGCAGAAGCGATAGGTGCCAAACCGTTCGACGTCGCGCTTGGCTCGCACGCGGTCGGGTAACATCCCGACCTTCTGGACATGATCGATCAGCTGGCCCGATAGAAGGCTCAAATAGTCCACCCGACCGCGCAGGGCGTCGAGGCGGTTGAGCAATGTGAACCGGACCATCGGATCGAGAAGGATCGGGCGTTTCAACGTCTGTAGCGAGGTGTGCTCCTCGGTGTTTTTTCCCGATAACTCTTGAGCGGTTGCGGCTTGCACGTAATGATCGGTGAGCTCGCTGCGGAATTCGGGGGCGAAGCGCGGGGCCACGCCATCGGAAATCGTCGCCTGCCACGCCCCGTCGGCATAGTCTTTCGACGGCATCCGCAGGACGAATTGAGAGATCACATTGTCGGAATAGAGCGGAGCCGGTTCGAGCCGACTGCCGCTCCGATCGATCCTCTTCTGCAGAACGTCGATTTGCGCAAGAATGCAGGGTTCGACTACGCGCCATTCGACCGACCAGCTATAATGTTTCGCAAGCTCGTCGCGGATGGCGGCCTGGGCCAGCGCGACCTTGCTCGACCAGTTGCGCTCTTCCACCCATTGCTGCGCGGCGAGCGCGATCAGCACGCCGAGCGTGACGATCGCCAGCTCCCACACCACGGCGCGCCAGCCGTTCGGCGGATTGAGCTTCAACATCCGGAACATCGGTAATCCCCCGCGCAACACGCTCCACTCTAACCGTTCGTGTCGAGCGAAGTCGAGACACCCCGCGCGGCGCCCCTCGACTTCGCTCGGGACCAACGGCAGTAGGGTCCTACGGGAATCAGGGTGACGACAATGCCGAATGAACAACTCCAACCAATCGTCGCCCAAGGCCGCAACTGCTGGCGCATCGCCCGCGCCAGCGAGGCGAGCGTGATCGTCGATGCGGCCGATTATTATCGTCACATTCGCGCCGCGATGATCGCCGCTGAGAAACGCATCTTCATCGTCGGGTGGGACTTCGACACTCGCATTGCGCTCGATCCCGATGCGCATGGCCAGGGCGAAACACTCGGCCGTTTC
>JBKJNP010000258.1:0-5091 GCA_046593565.1 Sphingomicrobium sp.
ATCGCGGCGGTGTCGAGCGAGGACAAGGCACGCGCGGCGAAAGATGCGGGCGCCGATGCGACCATCGTTTATCCACGAGGGCCATTCGACAAGGATTCCTCAAAGGCGCTGGCCGGCCAGTTCAAGGAAGCGGTCGGGCCGGCTGGCGCGGACGTCATCTATGATCCGGTCGGCGGCGACTATGCCGAGCCAGCGCTTCGCTCGATCGCGTGGGAAGGCCGCTACCTGGTAGTCGGCTTTCCAGCTGGTATTCCCAAATTGCCGCTCAACCTCATCCTGCTCAAGAGCTGCGATGTGCGCGGTGTGTTCTGGGGGGCGTTTGCCGCGCGCGATCCACACGCCAATGCCGCTCATGTCGAGACATTGTTCAGGCTGTGGGACGAGGGGAAGATCGCCCCCCGGGTCAGCGCCACTTACCCGATCGAACGCGGGGGCGAAGCGATTGCCGCACTCGCCGCGCGAAGCGTCATCGGCAAGGTTGTGGTCGAACTCTAGCGCGGGATAGATCGAAGCGCGGCAAGGCAGTCGGGGTCGATCGCTTTGCCTTCTTCCGCCTGCATGATCGCCAGTGCCTCGCCATGGCTCATTGCCGCGCGATACGGCCGGTCGGAGGTCAGCGCGTCGTAGAAATCGCAGGTAGTGATGATCCGTGTCTCGCGGCAAATCTGCTGGTCGGCGAGCCGCAGCGGATAGCCGGTGCCATCAAGTCGCTCGTGATGCGCCGCGGCGATCGGGGCGATGTCGGCCAAGGCGCCAATCCGTCCAAGGATGGCCTGGGTATGGCCGGCGTGGCCGCGCATCGATTCCCATTCGCGCTCGTCGAGGCTGCCGGGTTTGTCCAGGATGGCGTTGGACACGCTCAATTTGCCGACATCGTGGAGTAGCGCCGCGCGATACAGCCAACGCCGCCGCGCGGGCAGCATCCCCATCGCCTCACCGATCGCTACCGCCAGACCGGCGACGCGAGTCGAATGACCGGCGGTGTAAGGGCTCTTGGCGTCAATCACCTGGCCGAAGGCGGCGGCAATAGCGTCGAGATAATCATCGTCGACCTCGACCGCATAAGCGGCCGGGGCGAGCAGCAGCAATTTTGTATCGATCATCGGCGAGGCGAGGCCCGACCAGAATTCCGGTTGCGCCGCCACCGTGGCGAAAGCCGCACACAGCTCGGGATCGAGCCAGCTGCCCGAACGCCGTGCCACTTCGTCGATCGCGGCGGTGACTCCGGCATGGCCGTGAAACACATCGGCGATCTGCGCCAGCAATGCGATCTGGGCGAAGCGCGGGATGGCCGCGCCAGAGAGCCGCCCTGGCCGGCCCGATCCGTCCCAATGTTCGTCGAGCCGGTAAATGCCATCGCATACCGCGTCCGAGAAACGCAGCGACCGTGCGATGTCGGCGCCGCGGGTACAACGCGACAGGATCATCTCCTGCGCGATGGCGTCCCCGTTCTTGAGGATATTGCCGACCGCCGCCACCCGCCGTTTGATAGGCGCCGACGGGGCGGTCTTGGCGACCACGAAGCGCAAGGTCGCGGCAAGGCTGGTGCCGACCGTCTTGTAGCCTTGCTTGAAGGCGCGATCGTCGGCCTCGTATAATTCGCAGATCCGCGCGGCATTGCTCGAACAGCCAAGGTCTTTCAGCAGAATCGTATAATAAAGGTCGCTGCGCTCGCGGGCGGACAGCGCTAGTTCGCGGCCGACATGGCTGCCGATCCAGCACGCGCGGACACAGTGGCCGGCCGGCTGACCCTCGGTCAGGTCGAGCGCATAGCTGAACGCACCGACCAGCTCGGCCAAAGAGACGATGGGCCGCTGGGCGGAGTCGGTGAAGGATTCGTAGCGCACGGCGCGCTCGAATTAAGCGGGCGCGGTTAACAAACCTCCCCACCGTGCGGATTGCGCCAGCGGGCGGAGCCGCCTATCTGGCCAGCGAACCCTAGACGAGGATATCGCATGAGCCAGTTCAACGATCGCGAACGCGCCTTCGAGACCAAATATGCCCGCGACGAGGAAATGCAGTTCCGAATCCTCGCCCGCCGCAACCGCCTGCTCGGCGAGTGGGCGGCGCGGCTCATGGGCCTTTCGGAGGCCGAGACCATTGGCTATGCCAAGGACGTGGTCCGCGCCGATTTCGAGGAAGCCGGCGACGAGGATGTGATCCGCAAGGTGCTCGGCGATTTGACCGCGGCCGGGGTCGATTGCGACGACAGCAAGATCCGCGAAGCGCTCGAGCACAAGAGCGTCGAAGCGCGCCGCCAGATCATCGAGGCGTCAAACTGATGGCGATGGCCGCCGACGAGATTGAGGCGATGATCGTCGCCGCAATCCCCGACGCGCGCGTCGACATCCGCGACCTCAAGGGCGACGGCGATCATTATGCGGCCCGCGTGGTCAGCCCCTCGTTTGCGGGGATGAACCGGGTTCGCCAGCACCAGGCGGTCTATGCCGCGTTGAAGGGCAAGATGGGGAACGAGCTGCACGCGCTGCAGCTTGAAACCGTCGTGCCATCGGGAGATCATCAATGAGCGACATCCAGCAGAAAATCGGCGAGCTGGTCGGGCAGAACGAGATCGTCCTGTTCATGAAGGGCTCGCCACTGTTTCCGCAATGCGGCTTTTCCAGCCGGGCGATCGCCATCCTCGACCATCTCGACGTCAAGTATGAGACGGTCGACGTGCTCCAGGACCAGGACATCCGCCAGGGCATCAAGGAATTTTCCGACTGGCCGACCGTGCCCCAGCTGTATGTTAAGGGCGAGTTCGTCGGCGGGTCGGACATCATGATGGAAATGTTCGAAAGCGGCGAGCTCAAGCAACTGGTGGCCGGTTAAGCGTCGTTCGCCAAACAAAAAGGGGCGGCGGCGCGGGACCAGACACCGCTAACCGCCACCCCTGTGTTTGGTTTGTGGAACCAAGTGGACGATATCAATGATGCAATCGCCGTGCCAATTCACACGAGTGGCGGAAAAGCGGGAATTTCTGATGAGGCGACTGTTCGGTTACGGCACAAAGCGTAAAGTATTCCGACAGGGTTCGGCGGTGGCCCGCGGCGCGGCGAATTTAAGGGGCACTTTCGCGATCATGGCGGGTTGTCCGGTACGATGAGCAGAGATGATCCCAAACTGGCCGGTCGCTTGCTGTGCGATGTAACGCAAAGCTGGTCGGCGGTCGGCGGCGGGGTCGGCACCTATTTGCGCCACAAGCGTCAGCATATCCTCGACAATACGCCACATCGCCATTTGCTGATCGTCCCGGGCGAGATTGACGAGGTGGTCGTGGACGGGCGCACGATCACCGCGACCGTCGCTTCGCCCAAGGTGCCGGGCAGCCCCAATTATCGGTTGCTGCTGCGCTCGTGGCAGGTGCGTCGTTTGCTCGAGCAGTTCAAGCCCGATTTGATCGAATGCCAGGACGCCTATAACCTTCCGTGGGCCGCGATTTCGCATGCCCGCCGCCATCCTGGCACCGCATTGGTCGCAGCCTATATGACCGATTTTCCGACCGTCTATGTCGAGCGGCCGTTCGCCAAGGTTGTGGGCGAGACGCTCGCCGGTGCGGCATCGCGGCTATGCTATTGGTATTGCGGCAAGCTCTACAGCAAGTTCGACCTGGTCTACGCCTTGTCCGAAAATGGCGGCGCGGCGAAAATGCGCGCTCTCGGGCTCGACCCGATCGAAATCGTCCCGCTCGGCGTCGAGCTCGGCGAATTCTCGCCCGAGCGACGCGACCCGGTGCTGCGCCGCAAGCTGGGCGTGGCGGATGAGGCGCCGTTGCTGATCTACGCTGGCCGGCTTGATGGCGAAAAGCGTGCGCAAGCGGTCGTTGATGCGTTCGCCTTGCTGCCCGACAGCCTCGGCGCGCATCTTGTCCTGCTTGGCGACGGGCCGCTGCGTGAGCAATTCCTCGAACGTAGCCTCCCGCGGTTTCACGCACCGGGCTATGTCAAAGGTCGGCCTGAACTGGCGCGTTGGCTGGCCAGCGCCGACCTCTATGTTTCGGGCATGGCCGACGAAACGTTCGGAATCTCGATCATCGAGGCGCAGGCGTCGGGACTGCCGGTGGTCGGGGTCGCGGCCGGCGCGATGGTCGACCGGGTCGACGACAGTATCGGCCGGCTGGGTCCGGTCGACGATAGCGCGGCGATGGCGGCCAACATCCTCGACCTGTGGTCGGACGATCTGCCCGCGATCCGCGCTCGCACGCTTGCCCACGCCCGCCAGTTCGGCTGGGACAAGAGCATGGATAGCCTGTTCGGCCGGATCTACCCGCTTGCGCTGCGCCGCGCGGCAGAACGGAGCGCCGGTCGGTCGGGCGCGCTGGCGCCGGCGTTCGCCGAGGCCTAGACCGTGATGACATGGTTTAGCATCACGGTCTGAGCCTTGCATTCAATCGCGGTTCAGTCAGGATCGCCAAAGTGCGGCCGCGATCGGGGAGTGTTGATTTGGCGAAGTTGATGTGGCTGCTGCTGGCGGCGAGTGTGGCGATTGGCGGACCGGTCGCGGCCCAAGTAGTGCCCGAGGCGGCGGCTGACCCTTTGCCCCCCGCGCCGGTCGTCGAAGGTGCTACACCCGACCGGGTCGCGCAGATCGAGCAGTGCCAGGGCCACAAGTTCGACACGATGGTGCAGATCGATCCGGTCCGGAAGCGCTCAACCCGGGTCAAATTGTGCGCCAATCCCGGTGCCTCTGATGCTGACTGGGTCGGGACCCTCGAAGCGGCAATCATCCAGCTCGAAGAGCGCGATATGCCAGCCGACGCGAAGGACAAGGTGATTGCCGAACTGAGGCAGGAAATCGCCAAATTCGCTGCGGTGGCAAAGCCCGCGACCAGCATTCAGGCGGCCCCTTCGTTCATTGGAAATCTTGGCAATGTCGGATCGCTGATCGCCCCGACCGAACGCTACGAGACGTCGATCGTGCCTCCGCTGCCAGCGCCGCTTCCGCGCAAGACGGCCTCCGTGACGACTGCCGGGGCTGCCAGCGCGGTGACCAAGGTGCCGACCCCAGCGATGCGCTTCCGGATCAAATGCCTTGCTCGGGGCGAGAGCGGGGCAGGGGCGACGTGCGATTATTTCGATTCCGGCACAATGC
>JBKJNP010000071.1:0-5317 GCA_046593565.1 Sphingomicrobium sp.
GATGAAGGTCGATCTTGATGCGGCGAAACTGCTGCTGCCAACTTTCACCGACGCAAAACCCGACTGGCTCGCCGCCTTCACCATGCCGACGTTGGTGCTGTGCGGGACCGAGGATGAAGACAATGGCTCGGCGCCGAAGCTGGCCGAAGTGTTGCCCGACGCCACCTATGCGCCCGTGCCCGGCACCCACATGTCGAGCGTGACCAAGCCTTTATTCGGCGAAGCGCTTGCTGGCTTCTGCGGAGCGTCTTGACGCGACAGGCGTTCACCGTTCAGGCATCGCCCTCGCGACAAACAAAAAACAACCCAGGATGAGGATCCTTGACCCCATGAAGATGTTTGCCCCCGCCGCTTCCCTGCTCGCCGTTGCGCTCGCCGGTTGCGCCACCGGACCGATCGCGACGGTCGAGCCGGCCATTGCTCCGGTCGTGGCCGAAGCGCCCGCCGCTCCCGTCGGCCCGACTGCGGCGGCCGCCGATGCCTTCGTCGCCGCCGCCGAAAAGGATTTGTTCGACTATTCGGTCGAGGCCAATCTGGTGAATTGGGACAATGCCACCAACATCACCGATGCGACCGACGCTGCCGCCGCCAAGATCAACGCCATCGGCACCGAAAAGACCGTCAAATATGCGATCGAGGCGGCCAGGTTCGCCAATGTCGCTGGGCTGAGTTACGACACCAAGCGCAAGCTCGACATATTGCGCAATGGCATCGTCCTTCCCGCCCCGACCACGCCCGGCGCGGCGACCGAGCTCAACAATATCGCCACCAAGCTCCAGTCCGATTACGGCAAGGGCAAGGGCACGCTCGACGGCAAGCCGATCAACGGATCGGATATCGAGGCCGAGATGGGCAATCTCAAGCACACCCCCAAACAGTTCGCCGAAATGTGGACCAGCTGGCACGACAATGTCGGCGCGCCGATGAAGAATGACTATGCGAAGATGGTTGGGATCGCCAACGCCGGGTCGAAGGAATTGGGTTTCGCCGACACCGGCGCGATGTGGCGCTCTGGCTATGACATGCCGCCCGAAGCGTTTGCGGCCGAGACCGAGCGTCTGTGGCAGGAGGTCAAGCCGCTCTACATGGCGCTCCACACCTACACCCGGACCCAACTTAACAAGAAATATGGCAATGCGGTCCAGCCCGCGTCGGGCCCGATCCGCGCCCATCTGCTGGGCAATATGTGGGCCCAGGAATGGGGCAATATCTACCCGCTCGTGGCGCCCAAGGGGGCCGGCGATCTCGGCTTCGACGTCACCGATCTGCTCGCGGCCAAGAAATATGACGAGCTCAAGATGGTGAAGACCGGCGAGGGCTTTTTCTCAAGCCTCGGCTTCGCGCCGCTGCCGCAGACGTTCTACGAGCGGTCGATGTTCCTCAAGCCCAAGGATCGCGAAGTGGTGTGCCACGCCTCGGCCTGGGACCTCGACAATAAGGACGACGTTCGGATCAAGATGTGCATCAAGCGCAATGGCGACGATTTCGTCACCATCCATCACGAGCTCGGCCACAATTATTACCAGCGGGCTTACAAGGCGCAACCCTATCTCTACCTGAACGGTGCCAACGACGGCTTCCACGAAGCGATCGGCGACGCGGTCGCATTGTCGATCACGCCCGAATACCTGGTCCAGATCGGAATGCTGCCGCGCAGCCGCGTGCCGAGCGCCGACAAGGACGTCGGCCTGCTGCTCCGCCAGGCGATGGACAAGGTCGCCTTCCTGCCGTTCGGGCTGATGGTCGATCGCTATCGCTGGGGAATCTTCGACGGCACGATTGCGCCCGCCGATTACAACAATGCGTGGACCAAAATGCGCCTCGATTATCAGGGCATCACCCCGCCAACGGCGCGGCCGGCCGATGCGTTCGACGCCGGTGCCAAGTTCCACATTCCCGGCAACACGCCCTACACCCGCTACTTCCTGGCGCGGATCCTGCAGTTCCAATTCTACAAGGCGGCATGTGACCAGGCCGGCTGGAAAGGCCCGCTCCACCGCTGCAGCTTTTACGGCAACAAGGAAGTCGGCCAGAAGCTCAACGCGATGCTCGAAATGGGCGCCTCCAAGCCCTGGCCTGACGCGCTTGAAGCCTTCACCGGAAGCCGCGAAATGTCGGGCAAGGCAATGGCCGAATATTTCGCACCGTTGAAAGCCTGGCTCGACAAGCAGAACGCCGGCAAGACCCAGGGCTGGTAACAAAAAAGGGGAGCGGGCCACGAAGGCTCGCTCCCCAATTTTGTTAGATTAATCGCTTAATGAACGACCGAGCCGGTCGTCTGGTCGACGACCACCGGGTCCGCCGGGATTTTCGTCGTCTTGCCGGTTTGCTTTAGTGTCAGCGCTTCCTCGGCGATCTCGGACTGGCTCTTGTCGCCGTCGAGCCCATCGCGAATCTTGGACACCCGGTCCTTGGCCTTGGTCCCGGCGTCGGCGAGGCCATCCTTGACCCGCTCGCTGGTCTCGGCCGCCTTGTCCTTGACGCTGGTCGCAATGTCGCCGCTGAACTCGGAAAAGCTCTTGCCGCTCTTCTTGAACGCGAAAAATCCGGCCACCGCGGCGGCAATGCCCGATACCAGGCCGGTGGCGATGGCGGCGCTGGCGACCGGGCGCTTGGCGATCGCCTTGCTGGTGCGGGTCGCGAACGACGGGTTGCTGGTGGTGGTCTGGCGCGGCGTCGTGGTGCGGCTGCGCGCCGGGCGGCGGGTGGTGGTCTTTTTGGTAGTCGCCATATTGTTACTCCTCACAATGGTCGTGGGGAGGTAACGCGCGGCGGGGCCAAGTTGGTCCCGCCGCGTGTCGCATCATTGAGGCGTTATAGCTGGCCCAGCCCTAAAGTTGGCCCAACATGGTTTCGGCGCTTGATGCGGAGAATTCGCCCGGCGCTTCGACGTTGAGTTGCTCGACCACGCCGTCGTTGACGACCATCGAATAACGCTGGCTGCGCTTGCCCATGCCGAACTTGCTGCCGTCCATGGTCAGGCCGATCGCTTCGGCGAAGTCGCCATTGCCGTCGGCCAGCATGACGATGTCCTCGCTGCCCTGGGCCTGGTTCCACGCGCCCATCACGAAGGCGTCGTTGACCGAGGTGCAGGCGATTTCGTCGACGCCCTTGGCGGTGAAATCGCCGGCCTTGTCGACATAGCCCGGCAGATGCCGCGCCGAGCAGGTCGGGGTGTAAGCGCCGGGGACCGCGAACAACGCGATCTTCTTGCCCTTGAAATGTTCGGCCGTGGTGGTGGGCATCGGCCCTTCGGGGGTGGCGATGGCGAGTGGCACATCGGGAAGGCGGTCGCCGACCTGGATCGTCATATCATTCGTCTCCTTTTTCGATGAAGCGGCCTCTACGCTGCCTCAGTGACAGCCTCAAGACTTGTCCCTCGCCCAGGGTAAGGCCATCGTCGACGTGATGGATGACCCGCGTTTCCTGTCCGGCAAATTGCTGCTCGCCATGCCCGGCATGGCCGATCTCCGCTTCGAGCGCGCGGTGATCGCGTTGGCGGTGCATGACGAGCAGGGCGCGGTCGGGATCGGCATCGGCCAGCTGCGCGCCGGCCTGCGCTTCCGACAATTATTGAAGCAGCTCGACGTCGATCCCGGGTCAGCGCCCGATTGCGCGGTTCATCATGGTGGGCCCGTCGAGCCCGGGCGCGGGTTCGTCCTCCACAGTCAGGATTGGGGCGGGCAGGACACGATCCAGGTCACCGGCCCCGACGGCCCGCTCTACGCCATGACCGGGACGCTCGACGTACTGAAAGCGATCGCCGAGGGAAGGGGCCCCGAGCGCTGGCTGATCGCGCTCGGCTATGCCGGCTGGGGCGAGGGCCAACTCGACGCGGAAATGACCCGCCACGGCTGGTTCGCCGCCCACGGCAGCGCCGCCTTGCTGTTCGACACCCCGACCGCCGAGCGCTGGGACAGCGCCTTCCGCGCCGAGGGGATCGATCCGCGGTTGCTGGTCGGGGAGACCGGCGTGGCGTAACATATAAAGAATTCTTTATATTTGCTTTTGGAGCGCCTCGCGGCTAGGGGCGGGGCAACCTTTACCGATGGAGAATGCACCCGTGGCCACCCACACCCTGACCCGCGACTATCATGTGGCGGACATTGCCCTTGCCGATTTCGGTCGCAAGGAAATCGACATCGCCGAGACCGAAATGCCCGGCCTGATGGCGTTGCGTTCGGAATTCGGCGCAGCCCAGCCGCTCAAGGGCGCGCGCATTGTCGGGTCGCTCCACATGACGATCCAGACCGCGGTGCTGATCGAGACGCTGACCGCGCTTGGCGCGACCGTCCGGTGGGCATCGTGCAACATTTACTCGACCCAGGATCATGCCGCCGCCGCCATCGCGCGCTCTGGCGTGCCGGTGTTTGCGGTCAAGGGCGAGACGCTCGAGGAATATTGGGACTATGTCGTGCGCATCTTCGACTGGTCGACCGAAACCGATAAGGACCAAACCTGCAACTTGATCCTTGATGACGGCGGCGACGCCACCATGTTCGCTTTGTGGGGCGCGCGGGTCGAAGCCGGTGAAGCGCTGTTCACCCCGACCAACGAGGAAGAAGAAGTGTTCGCCGCGACGCTGACGCGCTTCCTCAAGGACCGTCCGGGCTACCTCACCGCGACCGTCGCCAACATTAAGGGCGTCAGCGAAGAGACCACCACCGGCGTCCATCGCCTGTATGAGCTGTCCAAGTCGGGCAAGCTCCCGTTCCCGGCGATCAACGTCAACGACAGCGTCACCAAGTCGAAGTTCGACAACCTTTACGGCTGCAAGGAGTCGCTGGTCGACGCCATCCGCCGCGGCACCGATGTCATGCTCGCTGGCAAGGTCGCCTGTGTCGCGGGCTTCGGCGATGTCGGCAAGGGCTCAGCCGCGTCACTCCGCAATGGCGGCGCGCGCGTGCTGGTGACCGAAGTCGATCCGATCTGCGCGCTGCAGGCGGCGATGGAGGGCTATGAGGTCGTGACGATGGAGGAGGCGGCCACCCGCGCCGACATCTTCGTCACCGCCACCGGCAATATGGACGTGCTGACGCTCGACCATATGCGGGCGATGAAGAATATGGCGATCGTCTGCAACATTGGTCACTTCGACAGCGAGATCCAGATCGGCGGCCTCGCCAACATGAAGTGGGTCGAAATCAAGCCGCAGGTCGACGAGGTCCAGTTCCCGGACGGCAAGAAGATCATCGTCCTCGCCAAGGGCCGTCTCGTCAATCTCGGCTGCGGCACCGGCCATCCCAGCTTCGTGATGAGCAGCAGCTTCACCAACCAGGTGCTGGCGCAGATCGAGCTTTGGACCAAAGCGGAGAAC
>JBKJNP010000078.1:0-12860 GCA_046593565.1 Sphingomicrobium sp.
CCGCACGGGCTGGTCATCGCCTTGGAGATCAGGCCGGTCACCTTGCCTTCGATGTCGAAGTAGCGAATCTCGCGGAAATTGAAGAGCTTCTCGTAGAAATCGGCCCAGTGCGACATCCGCCCGCGATTCACATTGTGGGTGAGGTGATCGAGGTAGGTGAGATGCGAATCCGCGGCTTGCATCTTGTCCTGCCAGCCGGGCTCGAAGTCGAAATCCGCGTCGTAGATCGAGCCCCCATTGCCAGAAGCGCCGCCATATTGGTCGACGAAATAGAGCCGCGATCCGCCAATCCCCTCGATGCACGGTATGGCGAGCTCGCCCTCGCTCACATCGGTGACGACATCGGTCGCGCCGAGGCCGATCGCGCGACGGTGGGCGGCGGCGGCATCCTTGACCCGGAACGCCATGGCGCAGGCGCACGGGCCGTGGGCGGCAGCGAATTCGGCCTCGAAGCTGTCGGGCTCGGCATTGATGATGAAGTTGATGTCGCCCAGGCGGTGGAGAGTGACGTCCTTGCGCTTGTGCTTCGCGACTGCGGGAAAGCCCATGCGGTTGAACAGGTCGCGGAGGTGCTGCGCGTCGGGTGCGGCATATTCGACGAATTCGAAGCCGTCGGTTCCCATCGGATTCTCGAGGCCGAGCGGGCCGAGTTCGACAGTGGGGGCGGTGGTGGACATGGCACTCTCCTGGGGGGTTGGCGCCCATCTGCGCCGGTGAGGCGTGGTTTTCAAGGTTTGTGGGGGATCGCGCGGAGACGCAGAGACGCAGAGTTTCCAAACTCGTCATTGCGAGGAGCGCAGCGACGCGGCAATCCAGCCAGACAAAAGCTGGATTGCTTCGCTACGCTCGCAATGACGGCTAAGGAGATCGGATGGACATTCCCAAAGGTTGGACGAAAAGCGCGGATGGCGTGGCGCTTGAGAAGAGCTTTCGCTTTGCCGACTTTTCGCAAGCGTTCGCGTTCCTGACGCGGGTGGCGCTGCATGCCGAGAAGTTCGATCATCACCCGGAGTTCACGAGTGTGTGGAACCGGGTCGATTTCCGGCTGACCAGCCATGACAAGGGCGAAGTAACCGAGCGGGACGAGGCATTGGCCGAGGCCATCGACCGGTTGGCGGACGGGTGAGCCAAACGCGATGAGGCCCGACCATTATGCCACATTGGGTGTCGAGCCGGACGCGAATCCGGCGGAGATACGCGCCGCTTACTTGAAGCTGCTGCGCGAACATCATCCCGACCGGAACCGAAGCCCGGAAGCGGCCGAGCGGACGCAAACCATCATCGCCGCGTTCAAGCTGCTGAGCAATTTCGACCAGCGCAGTTATTATGACTGGGACCGGCGCCGCGACCGCGAGGCGGCCGAAGCCGAAACGGAGAAAGTGCCGCGCCGGGTCCGCCAGGCGGGGCTTGCGGCCGGGGGAATTGGGCTTGCCGCCGTGGGCGCGTGGCTGCTGATGCCGGGACCGACCACGGAGCGAATGGCGACAGCGCCGAGAATCGCCGCAGTGGACGAGGGCGCATCATCGTCCAAGGCGACCCAGGCCCGGACGGCGGCGGCGCGAGCGGTTGTATCGCCGAAAGAACGGCGCGTCATCGTGATCCGGATGCGGCCCGAACTGCCCAAGGCCGCAAAGGCCAAAGCGGCGGCGCGAAAGAAAGAGCGGCCAGCGCCGACGGTCGCGGCCAAGCCGACGATTCGGGTTGCAGCACCGAAGCCCGTTCCGAAGCGCGAGACTTCGGCACCCAAGCCGCCACCGGTTCGCGTGGCCGCGAAACTCGCGCCGCCGGTCCGGGTTGCGGCGCGGCCCTTGCCGACCGCGCCCAACGCGACACTTTCGGCCGCGAGGTCAGCCACCGACCTCGCTTCCCTCGACCAGTTCGTGATGAATTTCTATGGCCAGTCGTGGCGTTATGGCGACGCACCCAAGCGCGCGGTTTTGGAGCGGACGCGGGCCGGCTTCGTCGCCCGGCGCGGCGCGTGCGCCGCCGAGGCGTGCAAGCGCGCGGCCTATCTCAAACTGATGCGCGACGTGTCCGAGATTGTCGAAACCGGTGCGCCGAAAACGCGCTGACGTCGCGGGACTTCGTCTGATACGAACATAGATTGTGTAAAAAATGTTTGACATGTCAAAAATCTTTTACTAGGCGACAGTCCGTATTCCAACGGAAGGTCAAGCAATGTCGTTTCGAGAAAAATCCGCCTGGGTCATGGCGCTGCTGATGACCGCAACCGGGCTTTATTATTTTTATGCGGTCGGCGCGGCGTCGCAGGCGATCGGCGCGACGGCACCGGCGGCGGTCGTCGTCGGATTCGTGATTTGGGTCGTGATCGGGTCGATCATCGTCCAGACGTTGCTGGCCCTGATCTCTCCCAAGGAAGCCAACGCGCCTGCCGATGAGCGCGAACGACTCATACAGCAGCGCGCCGGTCACTGGTCGGGAATCGTCCTCGCCACCGGCATGGTGCTGTCGCTCGGTCATTATCTGGCGCGCGGTGACGGCAACATGCTGTTCCACCTGGCAATGGCCAGCCTGATCATCGCGCAGATCGCCGAATATGCGCTCCAGATCCTGCTCGTTCGCCGGAGTATCTGAGCGATGGGCCGGCCGCCACCGATTACCAACCGCGTCCGCGAATTGCGCGAACTGCACGACGCGATGAGCCAGGCCGCGCTGGGCGCGGCAATCGGCGTCACACGTCAGACGGTAATCGCGATCGAGCAGGGCCGTTACTCGCCAAGCCTGGAAAGCGCGTTTCGAATCGCGCGGCTGTTCGAGGTCGGGCTGGAGGATGTGTTTGGTTGGGAGGGCGGCGACTAGAGATTTTGGGCCGCGGCGAATGCGCTCGACCACGCCCATTGGAAATTATAGCCGCCGAGCCAGCCGGTAACGTCGACCGCCTCGCCGATTGCGTAGAGGCCGGGGACGCGCTTCGATTCCATCGTCTGCGAGGACAGGTCGGCGGTGCTGATTCCGCCGATGGTGACCTCGGCCTTGGCGAAGCCTTCGCTGCCGTTGGGGGTGAAGGTCCAGCCGGCGAGGCGGGCCTCTGCAGCGTCGAGGGATTTGTCCGAGACGTTGGCGAGTTCGGTTTCAATGCCGAGCTGGGTCGCGAGGGTATCGGCCAGTCTGGCGGGCAGCTGCGCGGCAAGCAGGCGGCGAAGATTATTGCGCGGCTCGGCCCGCTTGGCGGCGCGGAGCCAGCCAGGGGCGACATCGGGGAGGAAGTCGATTCCGACCGGATCGCCATGGCGCCAGTAGGATGAGATTTGAAGGATGGCGGGACCGCTGAGGCCGCGATGGGTGAACAAAGCGGCTTCGCGAAAACTGCCTTTGTTGGCGGAAGCGATCACCTCGGCGGAGACTCCGGAGAGCGTGCTGAACAGGGCTTCCTCGCCCGACAGGGTCAGCGGCACCAGTGCGGGGCGCGGCTCGACGATCTTGAGGCCGAAGCGGCGGGCGGTGTCGTAGGCGAAGCCGGTGGCGCCCATTTTGGGGATCGACAGGCCGCCGGTGGCGAGGACCAGCGCGGGGGCGCTCGCTTGGCCGACGTGAAACTGGCCGTCGCGGTGGTCGACGGTGACGGACTGACCAAAGGCGGTATCGACCTGCCCCGCGGCGCATTCATCGAGCAGCATGGCGACAATCTGCTTCGCCGAACCGTCGCAGAAGAGTTGGCCGAGGGTCTTTTCGTGCCAGGCGATGTGGTGGCGCTCAATCAGGGCGAGGAAGTCGGCCGGGGTGTGGCGCGACAGGGCCGACTTGGCGAAATGCGGATTGGCGGAGAGGAAATTTTCCGGTCCCGTGCCGATGTTGGTGAAATTGCAGCGCCCGCCGCCGGAGATGAGGATCTTGGCACCGGGGTTGGGGTTGTGGTCGACCAGCAGGATGTTGCGGCCGCGCTGCCCGGCTAGCGCGGCGCAATACATTCCCGCAGCACCGGCGCCGATGATGATCGCGTCATAGGAGCGGGGAGCGGGCATGGCGGCGCTCTAGCGGGGTCGGGCGATGAATGCGAACCGGTGGCGAGGATCAGGTGGCGTTCAGGCGCGTTGGCGGATAAGGAGGTTGTGATGACCATCAAATTCGCCCCTGCCCGCCTGAGCGCGGCGCTTTATTATCCCTCCGCGGTGGAGACCGGCTGAGGCTGCGCGCCCCTGCCCGACCCACCGCTTGTCTGACCCTGCTTCGGCGGGGTTTTTTATTGCCATCGAAAGGATGCGACGATGTTCCGAGACGAATTTGCCAGTGCCGAGCCGCCCGCCGGGGATTGGCGGAGCTATGTCGTGCCGCAGGATTGGGAGCATTTTACCGCCGAAGAGCATGAGGTGTGGGACATATTGTTCGCGCGGCAGGTGCCTTACCTGGGCTCGCGGATCGTCGCGCCGTTCCTGGCCGGAATCCCGATGCTCGGGCTCGACGCGCCGGGGATTCCGGAATTGGGAGCGCTCAATGCGCGGCTGACCCCGCTTAGCGGCTGGGAATTGGTGTCGGTGGCGGGGATCGTGCCCGACGCGGCGTTCTTCGCGATGTTGGCGGACCGCAAATTCCCGATCGGCAATTTCATCCGCCCGGCCGACAGCCTGGATTATCTCGAGGAGCCCGACTGCTTCCACGATATTTTCGGCCATGTGCCGATGCTGGCCAGTCCGGTGATCGGGCGGCTGATGGAAGCGCTGGGCAAGCTCGGTGTCGAGGCGATCGCTGCCGGCGAAGGCGATGGAATCGCGCGGCTCTATTGGCACAGCGTCGAATTCGGGCTGGCGCGGGAGGATGGCGAAGTGAAGATCCTCGGGGCGGGATTGGCGTCGAGCTTCGGCGAGGCGCATTTCGCGCTTGAGGCGGACGTGCCGCGGCCGCGGTTCACGCTGGAGGATGCGGCGGGCACACCTTACCGCAATGACCGCTTCCAGCCGCTCTATTTCGTGGCGGATTCGCTCGAGGCGGTGGCGAGCGACCTCGAGGCGCTGGACCTGGCCGGATTGAAGGCTCTGGCGAGGCCGCTATAGCGAGGACATGTCCGACGCCCCTCCCGCTTCCCGCGAATATCGTACCGGATCGGATTCGCGCACCCTGCGCGACGCGCTGGGCTGTTTCGCTACCGGGGTGACGGTTGTCACCTGCCTCGATGCCGATGGAGCTCCGGTCGGACTGACCGCCAACAGTTTTACCAGCGTCAGCCTCGACCCGCCTTTGCTATTGGTGTGCATCGCCAAGGCGGCGGCGAGTGCCGGGGCGATGGTCGGGGCGAGCCATTTCGCGGTCAATGTGTTGCAGACCGAGCAGCAGCCGGCCTCGATCCGCTTCGCCACGCGCCACGAGGACCGCTTCGGCCCCAACGACTGGTTGCCGGGCGAATATGGAGCGCCGGTATTAGAGAAGAGCCTCGGGGTGTTCGAATGCGAAGTGCATGCGGTGCACGACGGCGGCGACCATCATCTGCTGGTCGGGCGGGTGGTCAAGGCGCGCTTCGACGGCGGGCTGGACCCTCTGCTCTACTTCCGCGGCAGCTACCGCCGGCTGCACTTCGACTAGCTAATCGACGATCAGCTCTTCTGGGTGCTTGGTGAAGCGGCGGACGATGACGACGATCACGCCGCCGACGACAAGCCCCGCGACTGCGCCGCCAAGTGCGGTGACGAGCCATTCGACCAGGCCCGCTAACGAACCGGTCTGCTGGCCGACGGCGACCGCCCAGTCATGCAGCGTATGCGGAATGACGGCGGCGATATTCATCTCCTCCAGCCCGTGGACGATGATCCCGCCGCCGACCCACAGCATCGCCGCGGTGCCGACGCCCGACAGGCCGGTCAGCAATTTCGGAACGACATGCACCAGCCCGTTGCCGAACGCCTGGGCGACGCCATTCTGCCGCTCGGCGAGGTGAAGGCCGATATCGTCGAGCTTCACGATCAGCGCCACGGCGCCATAGACGCCGGCAGTGATGGCGAACGACACGGCGGTCAGCGCTGCGGCGGTCATCGCCAGCGACAATTTGCCGAGGCTAGCCAGCGCGATCGCCATGATTTCCGCCGACAAGATGAAGTCGGTGCGAATCGCGCCCTTGACCTGCAAATTCTCAAGATCGGCCGGGTCGGCCATGGCATCGACCAATTGCTCTTCATGATGATTTTCATGGAGCAATTTCTCGAGGATTTTTTCGGTCGCCTCGAACGCGAGATAGGCCCCGCCAAGCATCAACAGAGGCGTGATCAGGACCGGCGCGAAGGCGGTCAGCAGCAACGCTCCCGGAAGCAGGATCAGCAATTTGTTGCGCAGCGAGCCAATGGCGATCTTGCCGATGATTGGCAGCTCGCGCTCGGGCGCCAGTCCAACGACATAGCGCGGAGTGACCGCAGTATCGTCGATCACCACACCCGCCGCCTTGGCCCCGGCCTTGGCGGTGGCGGCACCGATATCGTCGACCGACGCCGCGGCCAGCTTGGCGATCGTCGCGACATCGTCGAGCAGGGCAATCAGTCCGGACGGCATATAGACTCCAGCAAGTTGGCGTTCCCCCTAGCCGCGCCCGAGGCCCCTTGCCAGCGCCCAAGTTTTTGCCGAAGGCGTGGCCCATGCTGGACATGAATTTCATCAAGTCGAACCGCGCCGACGTCGGGCGCGCGATCCGCGACAAGGGGGTCGGGGTCGACCTCGACGCGATGCTGGCGCTCGACGCCGAGGTGCGCGGCGCCAAGGGCGAGATCGAGACGCTTCGGGCGAGCCGCAATGCGATCAGCGCTCGCTTCAAGGACGCCGCGCCCAAGGAAAAGGCTGCGCTTGGGGCCGAGGCAAAGGCGGCTGGGGCGCGGGCGAGTGAGCTCGAAGACGCTTTGTCGGGCAAGGAAGCCGAACTTCGCGGCTTGATGATGCGGATGCCCGGCATCCCCTGGGAGGGCGCGCCCATTGGACCGAATGAGGACAGCAATGTCGTCATCCGCACCGAAGGCTCGGTTCCGAGCTTCGACTTCACGCCGCTCGACCATGTCGCGCTGATCGAGAAGAATGACTGGGCGGAGCTGAGCCGGATCGTCCAGGTTTCGGGATCGCGGACCTATTGCCTTAAAGGGCGGCTGGCGTTGCTCGAGACCAAGCTGATGGGCTGGGCGCTGGAGCAGATCGCCGAGGCGGGCTTCACCCCGATCACGGTACCCGCGATCGCGCGTGAACAGGCGTTCCTCAACCAGGGTCAATTCCCCGGCCATGTCGAGGAAACCTATGCGCTGCCAACCGACGATGCGTTTCTCGCCGGGACGGCCGAGGTCGCGCTTACCAGCCTGCATTCGGGGGAAATCCTCGACGGCGCGCAATTGCCGATGCTCTATGCCGGCTTCTCTCCCTGCTTCCGGCGCGAGGCAGGGAGCGCGGGCAAGGATGTGCGCGGGCTGCTTCGGGTGCACCAATTCCTCAAAGTCGAGCAATGGGTGATGTGCGAGGCTGACGAGGGCGTAAGCGCCGGATGGCACGGCAAATTGCTGGCGCAGGCGGAGCGGCTGCTGGCGTGCATGGAAATCCCTTATCAGGTGATCGAAACCTCGACCGGCGACATGGGGCTGGGCAAATATCGAATGAACGATATCGAGAGCTGGGTGCCGAGCCTCGGCAAATATCGCGAGACCCACAGCTGCTCGACCCTGCACGACTGGCAGGCGAGACGCGCCAACCTTCGCTATCGCGATGCCGAGGGCAAGGTGCGCTTCGCCCACACGCTCAACAATACCGCGCTGGCGAGCCCGCGGATTCTCGTCCCGCTGCTGGAGAATCACCAGACGGCGGACGGGCGGGTGCGGTTGCCGCAAGCGATCCGCCATTTGATGGGCGGGGACGAGTATCTCTAGAAACGACGACGCCCCGCCCCCCAGCTGGCGGCGCTTGCACGAAGCGGCCTATCTGGTGCCGCGCGCGATGTACGGGTTCGGGCATTTGGGACCGCGCGGGCCGGAGGACGGGCCGCCTGCGCTGGTCATCCCTGGCTTCGTTGCCAACGATCGCACGACGATGGAATTGCGACGCGCCTTGGCCGCCGACGGGTGGCGGGTGCATCCGTGGGACATGGGCTGGAACATGGGCGCGCAGGCCGACACGGTCGAACGGCTGAAGGCGCGGATCGACGCCATCTGTCCCGACCAGCCGATGCTAGTGGTCGGGTGGAGTCTGGGCGGGGTGTTCGCCCGCGCGCTGGCGCTGGCCCACCCCGAACGGGTCAAGGCCGTGGTCACTCTGGGATCGCCCTTCTCCGGCGACCCCCGCGCCAACAATGTGTGGAAGCTGTACGAGATGATCGCCGGCCACCCGGTCGACAATCCGCCGATCGAGCGGCGCAGCGACAAGCCCGATGTGCCGACGCTGGCGATCTGGTCGCGGGCCGACGGGATCGTCGCACCAGCCGCAGCGCGGGGGTTGGTCGAGGAAAGCGACAAAGCGGTCGAGCTAAACTGCACCCACATGGCGTTCGGCGTGTCGCGACGAGCCGCAAAACTGGTGGTGCATGAAATCCATAGCTTCATGAAAAGTGTTGCCTGAGGCCCACAGCTTCTTGTTTCGGAGCCGGAAGCACCGCATTTTGCGATGATGAAATGGGAGCGTCCTGAAGCTGCCCCCGAGGGCAAGGCAATCGACCCGGACTCGATGGCTCCGCCGTCGTGGGAAACGGTCCGAGAAGTCTTGTGGCATTTTCCGCGCCTGCTGGCCGGATTGGGGCCATTGGGACCGCGCGGACCGGAGGACGGGCCGCCGGCTTTGGTGATCCCCGGCTTCCTTGCCACCGACCGCACGACGATGGATTTGCGCCGCGCGCTGGCCCGCGGCGGATGGCGCGCGCACCCGCTGCTGATGGGGATGAACAAAGGCGCCAAGAAAGACACGATGGACCTGTTGTGCAGCCGCCTCGACGCGATTGCCGATGGGCGCAAGGTGTTATTGGTCGGGTGGAGCTTGGGCGGGATGTTCGCGCGAGAGCTGGCCTATCGTTGCCCCGACAAGATCCGCGCGGTGGTGACGCTGGGTGCGCCCTTTTCGGGCGATTACAAGACCAACACCAACATTCGCGAATTGTACGAACGGATCGCTGGTCACGACGTCAATCTGCCGCCGTTCGAGCGCCACCAGGGCAAGCCGCCGGTGCCGATGCTGGCTTTCTGGTCGCGACGCGACGGGATCGTGGCGCCGGCGGCGGCGCGTGGGCTCGCGGACGAGGCCGACAAAGCGGTCGAGATCGACACATTGCACATGGGCTTTGCGGTCGATCGCCCGGCGCTGAGTCGGATGGTGCGCGAGATCGGTGTCTTCCTGACCGAGATCGAGGGGAAACCGCCGTTGATGGGGAGCGTGGTCGCGGCCCCCTGATTCCGAACGGCCATTGACTCCCGAAGCATCGCGGGAGGATAAGAACAAAAGCAGAACAGAAATGAGCGAGTCGTGTGGTGTCAGGTCTTTCCCTGGTGCCCGGCGGCGGGATGGCGCGCGGCCCCGGCTGGGTCGGCGATCCCGATCGTGCGGGCGGTGTCGAGCCGATGGCAGCGGCCGTCGACGAGCGGTTTCGGCTGCCCGGAACCGATAGCTCCCCAACCCTGGCCGAATTGTTCGCTTCCTCTCCGCGCGATGGCGGATGGGTGGGGTTTTTGCTGGCCCAGATCGAGGCCGACCGGCCCTTACTGTGGGTGCAGGAGCGGATGGCGATTCTCGAAGGCGGGCGAATCCATCCGCCGGGATTTGCTTTCTCCGACCTCATCCATGTCGAGGCGCGCGACGCCAAGGCGGCGCTGTGGGCGATGGAGGAGGGTCTGAGATGCGCCGCGATCGGGGCCGTGATCGGCGAGATTTGGGGCGACCCGCCGGCGCTGGATTTTACCGCGACGCGGCGACTGGCGGTGGCGGCCGAGCGGCATGGCATGGCGGCGTGGCTGGTGCGGCTTGGCGGACGTGCGAACCTCAGCGGAGCGCGGCGGCGCTGGCGGGTGGAGAGCGGCCCAAGCCTTCCGCATCCGCTCAATCCGCGCGCGCCGGGGGCGGCGGTGTGGGATGCCGAATTGTTCCGCGCGCGGGGCGCCGTGCCGGGGCGCTGGGCGGTGACGCATGAGCCGCCGGGTGGTTTCCATCTGGTTGCCGCACTTGGCGATCGAACGCTGGGCGAAGCGGGTCTGCGCATCGCCGGATGACCGGGTCGCGCTGATTGAGGAAGGGCCGCACGGCCAATTGGTCGCTGCGGTGACCGAGGCGGCACGGAGCGCGGGGGCGCGGCCGGGGATGCGGCTGACCGATGCGCGTGCGCTCGACCCGGGGCTGGTCGCGGTGGCGGCCGATGGTGACGGCGACCGGGCTTTGGTCGAGCGGCTGGCGCGGTGGGCGTCGCGCTGGTCGCCGTTGGTCGAGGTCGATGGCCCCGATGGTCTTAGACTCGACTCGAGCGGGGTGGCGCATCTGTTCGGCGGCGAGGCCGGGCTGGTTGCGGATATCGAGGCTCGGTTCGCGGCGCTGGGGCTGACCGCGCGGATAGCCGTGGCGGCGACGGCGGGGGCGGCATGGGGGCTGGCGCGATTTGGGAAGGGCCGAAGCAGGGACGGACTGGAGGCAGTCGCCCCCCTTCCCGTCGCCGCACTTCGGCTTCCGCCCGACATCGTGCGCACGCTCGAACGGTTGGGGCTGAAGACCATCGGCGCGCTGGTCGGGGTGCCGCGGCGGAGTTTGGCGCGGCGGTTTCGCGAGGCGGACAATCCGCTCGACGCGCTCGACCGGATGCTGGGGCGCAAACCCGAACCGCTGACCGCTGCACCGATCGACCCGCCGCCCCGCGCCCTGCTTCGGCTGGCCGAGCCGGTCGCCGATCCGAGCGCGGCGGCCCAGGCGCTGGTGCTGCTGGTGCCAAGGCTGGTCGAGCAACTGGAAGTGCGGCGGCTGGGCGCACGGCGGCTGGTGCTGGTGGGTTATCGGGTCGACGGCGAGGTCCAGGTGGCGGCGGCGGCCTGCGCGATTCCGACCCGCGATCCCCAACATCTCACGCGGTTGCTGGCCGACAAGACCGACACACTCGATCCGGGGTTCGGGTTCGACGCTTTCGCATTGGAGGCGAGTTGGGCCGAGCCGCTCGACCCGGCGCAGGACGGATTGGCCGGCGGTCCGCCCCCGGCGCTGGAAGTGGCGCGGCTGGTCGACCGGCTGACGACCAGGCTTGGCGCGGACAAGGTGCAGCGGCCGGTGGCGCATGCGAGCCATTTGCCAGAGCGGGCGAGCGGGTGGGCAAGCGCAACAGCGTCATTGCGAGGAGCCGAAGGCGACGCGGCAATCCAGCCCAAAACAAAAACAAAGAAACTGGATTGCTTCGCTACGCTCGCAATGACGGCTTCCAGGCCGCAACGCCTGCTCGATTCGCCTGAGGCAATCGGGGTGATTTATGCCACCCCCGAGGGGTTGCCACGGCGGTTCGTGTGGCGGCGGCTGGTGCATGACGTGGTCCGCGCCGAGGGCCCCGAGCGGATCTCGCCCGAATGGTGGCGCGAGCGGGGGAATGCTCGGCTGCGGGATTATTACCGGGTCGAGGACCGCGAAGGGCGGCGATACTGGATCTATCGCGAGGGGCTGTTCGGCGACGGGCGAGGCGGGGAGCCTATGTGGTATCTTCACGGCCTGTTCGGATGAACATTTCTTCTACAAAAGCGCTCGGCTGATGCCCGAAACGTCCTCCTTTTCCCGCAAGAAACTGGTCCACGACGGGCCGCCGGAAACAATCCCGCCCGCGCCGTTCGTCGAACTCGGGCTGGCGACCCCGTTTAGTTTCCTGCGCGGGGCGTCGGACGCGATCGAGCTGGTGCTGACCGGACTCGAGCTGGGGATGGATTCCGTCGGGGTCGCCGACCGCGACACGTTGGCCGGGGTGGTACGGCTACACAGCGCTTGCCGGGGCGCGGGGATGCGGCCGCTGATCGGGTGCCGCTTGTGCCCGGTCGATGCGCCGGAACTGCTCGCTTATCCGGTCGACCGCGAAGGCTATGGCCGGCTGTCGCGGATGCTGAGTTTGGGCAAGATGCGATGCGCCAAGGGCGCGTGCGATCTGCTGCTGTCGGAAATTGCGCTCTATGCCGAAGGTATCGCGTTCATCGCCATGCCGGGCGAGGATTTGCACGAATTCGAGGCGGCGCTGCCCGCAGTGGCGGCGGCACTTCCCGGGATGCGCCATGTCGCAGCGGTGCATCTTTATCGCGGCGACGATCTGGCGCGGATCGAGCGGCTGGATCGCATGGCGAAGCGGCACGGCTGCACTATTTTGGCGACCAATGACGTGCTGTACCACGAGGCCAGCCGACGCCCGCTGCAGGACGTGATGAGCTGCATCCGTGAGAAAGTGACGCTGACCACCGCGGGTTACCTCCTCAACCCCAATGCCGAGCGGCATCTGAAGTCGCCGGCCGAGATGATCCGCCTGTTCGAGCGCTGGCCGCATGCGATTGCGGCAACCCGCGAATTTGCGGATGCGATCGACTTCAGTCTGGATGAGTTGAAGTATGAATATCCGCAGGAGACCTGCCCCGACGGCCGCAGCCCGCAGGAGCATCTGGAGCATCTCACCTGGATCGGTGCGTCGCGGCGGTGGGACGGCGGGGTGCCGGCGGCGATCAAGAAGCAGCTCAAGCATGAGCTCAAGCTGATCGGCAAACTCGACTTCGCACGCTATTTTTTGACGGTCCACGACATCGTCGAATTCGCGCGCTCACTGGATCCGCCGATCCTGTGCCAGGGGCGGGGGTCGGCGGCCAATAGCGCGGTCTGTTACTGCCTCGGCATCACCGCGGTCGATCCGGCGACCAGCGATCTGCTGTTCGAGCGCTTCATTAGCGAGGAGCGCAAGGAACCGCCCGACATCGACG
>JBKJNP010000087.1:0-8085 GCA_046593565.1 Sphingomicrobium sp.
GACGGCAAGGCGGAAGCCCTGCTGGCGAAGCACCTCGAGATCCGAGGCCAGCCGCGCAACGGTGGTCTGGGCGAAGGCCGGCATGTCGGCCTCGCGCTCGTTCCACCAATCGGCGAGGCTACCCTGCGGATCGATATCGATGAGGCAGACGGGCCCTGCACCCGCCAATTGCGCTTGCACCGCCAGATGCCCGGACAGGGTAGTCTTACCCGATCCGCCCTTCTGCGATGCCATAGCAAGAACGCGCATTCTATTCCCCTCGCCCAAAATGACGCTGATCAGCCAAAGTCACGCTGACTAGAGTGCCACCTGACCCCAAAGGCCCTAAATATTGGTTAATGTGTGCCCGACCTTATTGCGGACTCGGGGCGCGCGGCTAAGGTCGCCATTCGATGATCGAGGGCGGAACCGGTGATGCGTAGGCTGATGATTGCGGCACTGCTTGGCGCGGCCCTGCCCGCCCTTTCGCTCGCCACCGTGCAATCGGGGATCGAAGCGTGGAAACAGGGCGATCCGGCGAAGGCCACCAAAATCTGGCGCCCGCTGGCCGACAAGGGTGACCATGACGCGGCGTTCAACCTCGGCCAGGCGTATCGCCTCGGACGCGGGGTGCCGGCCGACAGCGGCGAGGCCAAGAAATGGTTCGAGCGCGCCGCCCGCGCCGGCCATCTCGACGCGCAGGTCAGCCTCGGTTTGCTGTTGTTCGATATTGGCGACCGCGCCACCGCCTTGTTGTGGCTCAAGCGCGCTGCGGATCGCGGCGAACCGCGCGCCATGCTGGTCACCGGCACCGCTCTGTTCAATGGCGACGGAATGAAGCGCGACCCGATCCTCGGCTACGCCTATGTCAGCCGCGCCGCCGCGCAAGGGCTGGCCCCCGCCAGGACCACGCTGGCCGATATGGACAAGGTATTGCCGCTCGCCGATCGCCAGAAAGGGGTCGCGATGGCGCTCGCAGCCGCCACCGCCGCGCCCGGGAACGCGTCCCCCAAGCCGCCCAAAACCGCGCCGCCGAGCAAACCGAAAGTCGTAGCCGCCACCGCCAGGCCCGTGCCCCCTCCGCCGGTTTCATCCGGCGGCGGATGGCGGGTCCAGCTTGGCGCGTTTGGCACGCGCGGCGCGGCGCAGGCCTTGTTCGCGCGACTCGGCCCCAAACTCGGCGGCGCGCAGGCTTATTACATCCCGGTCGGCGCGATGACCCGCTTGCAGGCTGGTCCCTATGGCAAGGCCGATGCCGCGGCGACCTGCGCGCGACTCAAGCCCCAACCCTGTTTCGCGGTCGCCGCTAAATAACCCAATCTTTCTTTGCGATCCCCTGCGCCCACAGCAAGGCGTCGAGACCGTGATGGTCGAGCTGTGCATCGGCCACGGCGATTAACGCCGGCTTGGCGCGATACGCCACCCCCAGCCCTGCCGCCTCGACCAGTGGGATGTCGTTCGCTCCGTCCCCGATCGCCAGCACCGCGGACGCGTCGATGCCGCGGTCCTCACGCGCGACCTGCATTGCCGCGCGCTTGGCTTCCGCATCGACGATCGGCCCGTCCAGTTTACCGGTCAGTTCTCCACCATCTTTGGACAGCACATTGGCGGCATGATGCTCGAACCCAACCAATGCCGCCACCGGCTCGACGAAATCGACGAACCCGCCCGACAGCAATAACGTCCCCGCGCCGCGCGCGCGCATTGTCCGCACCAGCGTCTCCGCGCCCGGATTGGGCCGGATCCGTTCCTCCAGGCAGCGCGCGATGATCGCCACGTCGAGCCCCTCGAGCAACGCGACCCGCTCCCTTAAGGCGTCGGTGAAATCCAGTTCACCACGCATTGCCCGCTCGGTAATCGCCGCGATACTTGGCTTGATCCCGGCATAATCGGCCAGCTCGTCGATGCATTCCTGGCCGATGATGGTCGAATCCATGTCCGCCGCGAGCAGTTGCTTCTCGCGCCCCTCGGCACGCTGGACGACGACATCGCAGCCGTTCCAGCCTTCCAAGGCCGCTCGCGCCCCTAGATCAGGCACTTCGATATCGACAGCATCGCCCTCGTCCACCCAACCTGCAAATTGGGAATGGGGGACGAGCGCAATCGCGTCGGCGAGCAGCCTGTCATCGAGCCGTCCGGCTGCTATCAGCGTCGCAATGATCACAGGCAAGCCTCCGTTAGCTGTCATCGCCGGTCCCACCGCCAGCGGCAAGAGCGGCCTCGCAATGGCCCTCGCGCGGGCCACGGGCGGGGTCATCGTCAACGCCGACAGCGCGCAACTTTATCGTGAGATTCCAGTCATTTCCGCTGCGCCCTCGGCCGCCGACCGGGCCGAGGTCGAGCATCGTCTATATGATGCTCGCAGTGCGAACCAACCATGCTCCGCCGCCGAATGGGCCGCGCTGGCCAGGTCCGAAATCGCCTCGATCCACCAGACCAACAAGCTCCCGATCCTGGTCGGCGGCACCGGTCTCTACATCCGCACCCTGCTCGACGGCATCGCCCCGATCCCCCCAATCGACCCCGCGATCCGGTCTGCAATCCGAGCCGCCGCCGTCGCCGACAACCACGCCGAATTGAAAACCCTCGACCCCGAATCGGCCACCCGCCTCAACCCCGCCGACACCACCCGCATCGCCCGCGCCCTCGAAGTGGTGAAGTCCAGCGGCCAGCCCCTGGCATATTGGCAGCAGCACCTCGAAGGCGGGATCATGGGGGAGATCACGCTCCGCCCGCTGATCCTCCTCCCCCCGCGAGACTGGCTCATCGCCCGCTGCGACCAGCGCTTCGCCGATATGCTCGACCAAGGCGCGATCAACGAAGTGGCAAGGCTGATGGCGATGAAGCTCAACCCCCAACTCCCCGCCATGCTCGCCATCGGAGTCCGCGAAATCGCTGCCGGAGGTAGCCACGCGGACATCATCGCGCGCGGCCAGCTCGCCACCCGCCGCTATGCCAAGCGCCAATATACCTGGTTTTCGAATCAGCCGCCGCCCGAATGGCCGCGCTTCACCACCCCGCTCGATGCACCGGGCGCAATCGATCAGGCGCTGGCGCACCTCGTCGGCTAGCCGACGATCTCGCTGACCTCTTCGGGCCGATCGCCGACGCTGGCCCGCTCGAGATAGGCGCGCTGCAATTTGCGGTGGGCGGCAGCGGCCTTGGGGTCGCTCGCGGCTAGCGCGCATTTCTCTTCTTCAGAGGCGCGGCTCGCGAAATAAATCCGGTCCTGATCGCTCATCCGGTGCCCCTCCCCAGCGGCGTCCGCGATAATAGCAGAGAATCGCGTAAAGCAAGAGTCGCTTACTTTCGCCCGAACAATTTCTCGATGTCATTGTGCGCCAGCTTGATCCACGTCGGGCGACCATGGTTGCACTGCCCCGAATGCGGTGTGACCTCCATCTCGCGCAGCAGCGCATTCATCTCCGCCACCGACAGGATCCGCCCGGCCCGCACCGACCCGTGGCAAGCGATCGTTGCCGCGACATGGTCGAGCCGATCGCGCAACGCCAAAGCCGTGCCAAGTTCGGCCAATTCTCCCGCCAGGTCGGCAAGCAGTCCCGGGACATCGGCCTTGCCCAGCGCCGCCGGTGTGGCGCGGACCAGCATCGTGGTCGGTCCGAACCGCTCGATCTCCAACCCGAGGTCGGCCAGCTCGCCCGCCGCGCCTTCCAACCGGTCGCATTCGACCTCGTCCAGCTCGACCGTCTCGGCGATCAGCAGCGCCTGCCGCGGAATTGAACCCCCGGCATTGGCCTTGCGCATCCGCTCCAACACCAGCCGTTCGTGCGCCGCATGCTGGTCTACGATCACCAGCCCGTCCTCTGCTTCGGCCACGATATAAGTCGCAGCTACCTGCCCGCGCGCGATGCCCAACGGATAATGCTGATCCCCCGGAGCAATTGGCGATGCGGGCACTGCCCTGCCCTGCGGCAAGGGCGCATAGGAATATGCCGGTCGATGATCCCACACATATCCCTGGGCAGGACGCGGCGCGAGCGACGCGCCTGCCTCGCCACCGACTGGCTCGACCTGCCATGCCGCCGGTGCCGCAAACTGCTCTCTCGCCGAGCTTCGGTGCCCGGCTTCCTCAAGCGCGCTTCGCAACCCCCCGACGATCAGCCCGCGCACCGCCGCCGGATCGCGGAAGCGCACTTCGGTCTTGGCCGGGTGGACGTTGATATCAACCTCGTCGCCCGGCACCTGGATGAACAAGGCCGCCACCGGATGGCGGTCGCGCGCCAGCAAGTCGCGATAGGCGGCGCGCAACGCCCCGACCAGCAAGCGGTCCTTCACCGGGCGGCGATTGACGAACAGATACTGCTGGTCGGCCATGCCGCGGTTGAAGGTCGGCAGGGATACCACGCCGGTCAGGTGCAGCCCGTCGCGGACGCAATCGATCCCCAGCCCATGCCGGTCGAGGTCATGGCTCAGCAACGCCGCCACTCGTGCCGGCCCGTCGCTCGGCTGGAGCGTCAGGATTCGCCGCCCGTCATGGTCGAGGGTGAACGCAACATCGGGCCGCGCCATCGCCAGCCGCCGCACCGAATCGAGGCTCGCGGCATATTCGGCGCGCGGGGAGCGCAGGAATTTGCGCCGCGCCGGCACCTTGTCGAACAATCCTTCCACCCTGACCCGCGTTCCGGGCGGCAGCGATGCCGGCCCCTCGCCCGCCGGGGCCCCATGATCGATCGCCAGTCGCCAGCCTCCACCAGCTTCATTGGCGCCGCCATCCCTGGCCCGGCTCTCGATCGTCACCCGCGCCACGCTGGCGATCGACGGCAGCGCCTCGCCGCGAAAGCCGAAGCTGGCCACATCCTCGATCCGGTCGTCGGGCAGCTTGGAGGTGGCGTGGCGCTCGATCGCGAGGCGCATATCGTCGGGACTCATCCCCGATCCGTCATCGCTCACCTCGATCAGCTCGAGCCCGCCCGCCGACAGCCGCACTGCGACCAACCGCGCCCCCGCATCGAGCGCATTCTCGACCAGTTCCTTCAGCGCGCTCGCCGGGCGCTCGACCACCTCGCCGGCGGCGATTCGATTGACGAGTTCGGAAGGGAGCCTTCTTATTGACATGGCAGCGGTCCTAGCCCAATCCGAGGCGTCCCGCGAAGCGCTGAATCTTCCCAATAATTCATATAGCTTTCACAAGGACTTGGATAAGGAATCGTGAATCAGGTCGCTGGCAGGCGAACTGGTCCTAACGAAGAGCGAGAGACGGGGAAAACATGTTCTGGACGCGCTGGTTCAAATGGATGTCGCACGACATGGCGATCGACTTGGGCACGGCCAATACATTGGTCTATGTCCGCGGTCGCGGGATCGTGCTCAACGAGCCGTCGGTGGTGGCGATCGAAACTATCAACGGCGTTAAGCGGGTCAAGGCCGTCGGCAACGATGCCAAGCTAATGATGGGCAAGACTCCCGACCAGATCGAAGCAATCCGCCCGTTGCGTGACGGTGTCATCGCCGACATCGATGTCGCCGAGCAGATGATCAAGCATTTCATTCACAAGGTGCACGGCGGCAAGATGCGCGCTTGGCGTTTCCCCCAGATCGTGATCTGCGTCCCCTCGGGTTCGACGTCGGTCGAGCGCCGCGCGATCCGCGATGCCGCTTCCAACGCCGGGGCCAGCCAGGTGTTTTTGATCGAGGAGCCGATGGCCGCCGCGATCGGTGCCAACATGCCGGTCACCGAGCCGGTCGGATCGATGGTCGTCGACATTGGCGGCGGAACCACCGAAGTCGCCGTCCTTTCGCTTCGCGGCCTTGCCTACACCACCTCGGTGCGGGTCGGCGGCGACAAGATGGACGAAGCCATCTCCTCCTACGTCCGCCGCAACCACAACCTTCTGATCGGCGAAGCCACGGCAGAGCGGATCAAGAAGGAAGTCGGGATCGCCAAGCCGCCGGTCGACGGCATCGGCGAGACGGTCCACATCAAGGGCCGCGACTTGGTCAATGGTGTGCCCAAGGAAATCACCATCAACCAGGGCCAGATCGCCGAAGCTTTGTCGGAGCCGGTCGGGACGATCGTCGAAGGCGTCCGCATCGCGCTTGAAAATACCGCGCCCGAGCTTGCCGCCGATATTTGCGACCAGGGCATCGTGCTCACCGGTGGCGGCGCGCTCCTTCAGGGACTCGACGAAGTGCTTCGCGACGAGACCGGCCTGCCGGTGACCGTCGCCGACGACCCGCTGACCTGCGTTGCGCTCGGCACCGGCCGGGCGCTTGAAGAAGAGCAGTTCCGCGGCGTCCTCCAGACCGCGTAGGGTTGAAGGGTTATGGCCGCGTCGGCGGGTCCGCGCCCGGGCTGGTCGAGGAAAGCCCAATATAGCGCGTTCTTCGGCCTGGTCGCGGCGATCGGCGGGCTGATCGTCGGGCTGATCATGCTGATCCTGTCGCTGGTCGCACCGTCGGCTTATGCCAGTGTGCGCGGCGCCGCGCTCGACGTCACCGCACCCGTCAGCGGCGCGCTGGCTGAAGTCGTCACCACCGCCAAAGGCGTGGTTGGCGGGGCCGGCGATTATTGGAACGCCGCCGAACAGAATAAGGGTCTCAAACGCGAGCGCGTCGAGCTTCGCCGCCAGATCATCCGCGCCAAGGCGGTGCTCCAGGAAAATGCCCAGCTCAAAGGCGCACTCGGGCTTCGCGAAAAGACCCGGGAAGCGGTCGCGGTCGGGCGCATCGTCGGCTCCAGCTTCGAAAGCACCCGCCGCTTCGCCATCCTCTCGGTCGGCCGCAATGATGGCGTGCTCCCCGGCATGCCGGTGCGTACCGCAGACGGGCTCGTCGGCCGGGTGATCGAGGCCGGCACCTCGGCCAGCCGCGTGCTGCTGGTCAGCGATCGCTCCAACATCGTCCCGGCGCGGATCCTGCGCGGGGGCATCCCGGTTATCTCGACCGGACGCGGCGACGGAACGGTCGACATCCGCCCGCTCGAAGTCGGTCGAAACCCGTTCAAGCGCGGCGACATCATCGTCACCTCGGGCACCGGCGGCCTTTATCCACCACTCGTCCCGATCGCCCGGATCATCCGGCTCGACGACGATGGCGCGCTTGGGATTCCGCTGGCCGACCCGAGCCAGGCCAGCTTCGCGATCGTCGAGCGCGCGTTCGAGCCTGCCGCTCTGGCCGCTGCGGCCGCCCCGGCGGAGCGCTGAGATGGTTCGCGCCGCCCTGTCGACCAAACAAGGCGCATTTCGCGGCGGCACGGTCAGCGGCGCATCCTACATCCCCGCCGCCAGCGTGGTCCTTGCCTCGGCATTGGGCACCTTGCCAATCGTCTCGGCCACCGGATGGTGGCCCAACGCCGGTTTCTTGGTGCTGATCGCCTGGCGCCTGCTGCGCGCCGATCCGTGGCCCGCGTGGTGGGCGGCGCCGATGGGGTTCGCCAACGACCTCCTGACCGGCGCACCGATCGGCCTGTCGGTCGCCCTGTGGTCGGCGGTGATGCTGGCGATGGAACTGATCGATCGCCGCACCGAGTGGCGTGATTATTGGGTCGAATGGGCGATCGCCACCGTGCTCGTCGCCGTCGACCGCTGGTCCGACTGGCAGGTCGCCGGGCTGATGGGGGCGCCGGTCCCGTTCCTGCAAATCGTTCCGGCCATCGTGATCAGCATATTTGCCTTCCCGCTGGCGGCGATGACCGTCTTGCGCCTTGATCGCTGGCGGCTCGGGCGATGAGCATCCTGGGCCCGCAGCGCGGGAAGCGTTACACCGGCGCGCACCAGAGCCTGGCCTTTTCGCGGCGGATGCTCATCGTAGGCGGCGCGCAAACGGCGGTCGGCGCGCTGTTGGTCGGGCGTCTCGGCTATCTCGCGGTGACCCAGAACGAGCATTACAAGTTGCTTTCGGAGAGCAATCGCGTCCAGCTGATCGTCGTCCCCCCGCGACGCGGCTGGCTGGTCGACCGCTACAACAAGCCGATCGCCATCAACCGGTCGGACTTCCGTATCGACATCATTCCCGAGCAGCTCGAGAATCCCGAAGCGACCTTGCGGCTTCTCGCCCGATTGCTCGAACTCAACGTCGACGAAGTCGACCGCATCATCCGAGAATTGAAGGCCGCAAAGGGCTACCAACCAGTCCAGGTGGCCGAGA
>JBKJNP010000271.1:0-4598 GCA_046593565.1 Sphingomicrobium sp.
GGGAACTGGTCGCGGATCCGGCGGGCGAGGCGGATGATCAACACCGGATCGTCCATCGTCAGCACCAAAGCGTCGGCGCTGCCCAGTTCGAGCTTCTCGACCATCGATCCGCGCGCCACGTCGCCAAACAGCACCGCATAGCCGCCCTCGCGCGCGGCAAGCACCGCGTCGATGTCGTTCTCGATCGCCAGATAGGCTTTGCCGTGCTGGTCGAGCATGTCGGCAACCATCTGCCCGACCCGGCCGAAACCGAAGATCACCGTCTTGCCGGTCGCCGCCCCGACATCGACATGCGCCGTCGCCTCGCGATCGACGCGGCGAGCCGCGGCGCGCCCCAGGGCGGCCAGCAACGGCGTGACGGTCAGGCCGAGCGCGGTCACCGCCTGCCAGAAGCTCGCCGAATCCGCCCGTATCACCCCCGCCGCTGCGCCCGCGCCGAGCAGGATTAAGGTGGTCTCGGACGGGCTGGCCATCAGCAGCCCGGTTTCCGCCGCCACGCCCGGCCGCGATCCGCTTGACCACAACAGGATCGAAGTCACCGCCGCCTTGGCCAGCAGCACCAGCGCCAGCGCGGCAAGCAAAGCCGGCCAGTTGGCGATCAAGGCGCGCAGGTCGAGGCTCATGCCGACCGTTATCAGGAACACGCCCAGCGCCAGCCCGCGAAGCGGCGCGGTGACCTGCTCGACTTCGCCGCGATATTCGGTTTCGGCGATCAGGATTCCGGCCACCATGGCGCCCAGGATCGGTGACAGGCCGACCGCACTTGTGGCGAGGCTGGCGACGATCACGGTCAGCAGGCTGACCGCCAGGAACAGCTCTGGGCTTTTGGTCCGCGCTGCCTGCGCGAATAATGGCGGGAGCAGCAGCCGTCCGGCGACCAGCATCACTCCGATCACCAGCGCACCCTGCCAGATCACCGTCACCAGCGCCCCCGGCTCGCTCGCACCGCCCAGGCTGGCGAACAGGAACAGCAGGGGGACCAGCGCCAGATCCTCGAACAGAAGCATCGCAAACGCCGCCTTGCCCGCCGGACTGGTGGTTCCGGCCAACGGGATGACCAGTGCTGTCGACGACATCGCCAGCGCCAGGCCGAGGACGATCGCCGCGGGCAGGCTGTTGCCCATGACGATCAGCGCGCCGCCGATCAGCAGTGCCCCAAAGCCCAGTTCCGCCGCGCCGATCCCGAACACCTGCCGCCGCATCGTCACAAGCCGCCGGAAACTCAGCTCCAGCCCGATCGCGAACAGCAACAGGATGATCCCGAATTCGGCGAATGGCGCCATTGCCGGCGGGTCGGTGATGGTCACCGCATCGAGCCACGGATATTGCCCGACGAACTGGCCCAGCCCGAACGGACCGGCCAGGATTCCGACCAGGATGAAGCCGATGATTGGCGAAATCTTCAATCGCGCGAAGGCGGGGATGACGATCCCCGCCGCGCCGAGGATGGTCAGCGTGTCGCTCAATGCGGGTGTCATGTGTAATTCGCCGGCCATGGCCTCCTAAAAGCATGGGCAGCGGCGCTTGTCACCGCTGCCTCAAAATTCGCTTCCAATGTAGGATTTCATCTGCTTGGTGACGTCATGGCGTTAACCAATGGCTTGGCTGAAGGGGAGGGCAGGAAACCGCCATCGCGATCGTGAACATTCGTGAAGATTGGCTTTCGTGAGCGACGTCCTCATCGTCGGCGGCGGGCCTGCCGGGGTGATGGCCGGATTGCTGTTCGCCCGCGCCGGCGTATCGGTCACCGTGCTCGAAAAGCATGCCGATTTCTTCCGCGATTTCCGCGGCGACACGGTCCATCCCTCGACCATGGAGATACTCGACCAGCTCGGCCTGCTGGCGAAATTTCTCAAGCGCCCGCATGACGAGCTCGACACCGCCCGGATCCGCGTCGCCGGGATCGAATATATTATCGGCGACCTGTCGCATCTCGACACGCCCGCGCCGTTCATCGCCATGATGCCGCAGTGGGAGTTCCTCGACTTCCTGCGCGACGAAGCCGAGATTTATTCAGGCTTTTCCCTGGCGATGGAGGATCCGGCGGAAGGGTTCATTGAAGAGGGAGGGCGGGTCGTCGGTGTCCGCCTCAAGAAGGGCAAAGAGCTTCGTGCGGGCAAATTGGTCATCGCCGCCGATGGCCGTTCCTCACTCGTCCGGCGCCTGGGGTTGCTTCAGGTCGAGGAAATCGGCGCGCCGATGGACGTGTTCTGGTTCCGCCTGCCCAAGACCGGCGACCCGGGCGATGCGCTGCGGGGCTCGGTCGAAACCGGGCGGATGGTCGTGCTGATCGACCGTCGGACCTATTGGCAATGCGCCTTCCTCATTCCCAAGGGCACTGGCGAGGTCGCCAAGGCGCGCGGAGTCGAATGGTTTCGAAGCGAGGTCCACCAGGCGTTTCCCGATCTCGGTTTCTCGGGCGAGGGCGTGCTGACGTCGATCGACGACCTGCACTTGCTCGAAGTGGCGCTCAACCGGCTGACTTGCTGGCATCGACCCGGCCTACTGGCGATCGGCGATGCGGCGCATGCGATGTCGCCAATCGGGGGCATCGGCATCAATCTCGCCATCCAGGACGCGGTCGCCGCGGCCAACATCCTCGCCAAGCCGATCTCTGAAGGGAAAAATGTCGACGGACTGCTGCACAAAGTCCAGGACCGCCGCCTGTTTCCAACGCGCGTCATCCAGGCTGGGCAAAAGGCCGCTCAGGAAGCGATCATCGGCCGCGTACTCGGCGGCGCGCCGATCACCCGGGCGGCCTGGCCGGTCCGGATGCTCGACCGCTTCCCCTTGCTACGTCGGATCCCGGGCCGATTGATCGGCCTCGGGGTCAGGCGCGAGCGGGTTCGCTCGCCGCTTGCCCCGCCCCATTCCCTTGCCCGGCCATAGCGGTCTCAAGATTCTCGCGGATCGCTTCGAAGAATTGCTCGGTCGTCATCCACGCCTGGTCGGGGCCCACAAGAATGGCGAGATCCTTGGTCATCTTGCCCTGTTCGACCGTCTCGACGCACACCCGCTCGAGCGTCTCGGCGAATTTGACCACCTCGGGGGTCTCGTCGAGCTTGCCGCGGAACTTGAGCCCGCCGGTCCACGCAAAGATCGACGCGATCGGGTTGGTCGAGGTCGCCTTGCCCGCCTGATGCATGCGGTAATGGCGCGTCACGGTGCCATGCGCCGCTTCGGCCTCGACCGTCTGGCCGTCGGGGGTCATCAGCACGCTGGTCATCAGGCCAAGGCTGCCGAAGCCCTGCGCGACCTGATCGGACTGGACGTCGCCGTCGTAATTCTTGCACGCCCACACGAACTTGCCGCTCCACTTCAGGGCGGAGGCGACCATGTCGTCAATCAGGCGATGCTGATATTCGATTCCCGCTTCGGCGAACGCGGCCTTGAAATCGCGGTCGAACACTTCCTGGAAGATGTCCTTGAAGCGCCCGTCATACGCCTTGAGGATGGTGTTCTTGGTCGAGAGATACACCGGCCATTTGCGCTGCAGGCCGTAGTTCAGACAGGCTTGGGCGAAGTCGCGGATCGAATCGTCGAGATTGTACATCCCCATCGCCACGCCGGCCGACGGATAATCGAACACTTCATGCTCGATCACCTGGCCGTCTGCGCCGGTCCATTTCATCATCAATTTGCCCGGGCCGGGGACGAGGAAATCGGTTGCCTTATACTGGTCGGCGAAGGCGTGACGGCCGATCACGATCGGGTCGGTCCAGCCGGGGATGATGCGCGGGATATTGTCGATCACGATCGGCTCGCGGAAGACCACGCCGCCCAGGATGTTGCGGATCGTGCCGTTGGGCGACTTCCACATTTTCTTGAGGCCGAATTCCTCAACCCGCGCCTCGTCGGGCGTGATCGTCGCGCATTTCACGCCGACGCCATATTGCTTGATCGCTTCCGCCGCCTCGACCGTGATCTTGTCGTCGGTCTCGTCGCGCTTCTCGATCCCGAGGTCGTAATATTTTAGGTCGATGTCGAGATAGGGGAGGATCAATTTCTCGCGGATCCACTGCCAGATGATCCTTGTCATCTCGTCGCCGTCGAGTTCGACAACCGGGTTCTTCACCTTGATCTTGGCCATGGAAACGTCCTGCATCTGAAATTATTGGGGGTTGGCGCGGGCCTTAAGCGCCGCTCCGGATCAAGGCAACCGCGTCATTGCGGCTTGGGCATGCCGCCACTAAGGAGGCGCCATGCCAATCATCGAGAAACCCGACAGCCATCTGACCGCGGTCAAATGGCGCTTCCCCTCGGTCCATCCCGAGGGGCGCAAATTCGCCCTCATCTCCGCCTTCCTGGCGCTCGCCGTCTACAGCCTGGTCAGCCATTTCCTCGGCTGGCTGCTGGTGCTGGTGACGATCTGGGTCGCGACCTTCTTCCGCGATCCGATTCGGACCACGCCGAGCGATCCCAAGCTGATCGTCGCCCCCGCCGACGGGCTGGTGACGATGATCGTCCGCGTGCCCGCGCCGCCCGAACTGGCGGGCGAGCTGAGCGGCGAATTCACCCGCGTGTCGATTTTCATGAGTGTGTTCGACGTCCATATCAACCGATCGCCGATCGCCGGGACGATCCGCAAGATCGCTTAC
>JBKJNP010000066.1:0-11215 GCA_046593565.1 Sphingomicrobium sp.
CGGCCATTATGTGCCCAACCTCACCATCGGCCCGGCGGTGGTCAAGGCGCTTCGCCCGCACACAGCCAAACCCCTCGACGTCCATTTGATGATTTCGCCGGTCGACAATTTCCTTGATTCGTTCGCGGAGGCCGGGGCCGACATCATCACCGTTCACCCGGAGGCCGGCCCCCACGTCCATCGCTCGCTCCAGCATATTCGAAGCCTCGGCAAAAAGGCGGGCGTCTCGCTCAATCCTGGCACGCCCGCAAAGATGCTCGATTATCTGATCGAGGATGTCGATCTGGTTCTGATCATGAGCGTCAACCCCGGGTTTGGCGGGCAGAAGTTCATCCACAGCCAACTCAAGAAGATCGAATCGGTGGCGCAGATGGTCGCCAAGCGCGGGCTCGATGTCCACATCGAGGTCGACGGCGGGGTCGATATCGTCACCGCGCCGCAAGCCGTCTCGGCCGGGGCCACTGCGCTGGTCGCCGGCACCGCCGTATTCCGCGACGGACCCGAACGTTACGCCGCCAACATCGCCGCGCTTAAGGGAGAGGGATGAGCCCTCCAGGTCACCAGCAGCCAAGTGCCCAGAAGATTGTCGGCAAGCTCGCGCGCGGGTCGCTCTGGTCGCGGCTGACCGGCTCGGGGCGCAAGCCGCTCCGGCTGACCGCGGTGCCGCGCGACCATGTGCTCGGCGATCGCGCGCGGGGCGATGCGCTGCTCGCCGGCAAATATATCCTCGGCAGTGAGATGGTCGCGCTGGCAGACCTCGATTTTGCCGAGCTAGGCGCCGGTGGTCCGCTAGCCGCCGCCTTCCAGGGTTTTTCCTGGCTGCGCGATCTCGCCGCCGCCGCCGGGCGCGACCGCGGAGCCAAGGTGGCCGAGGCGATGGCTGGGCGCTGGCTGGTCGCCCACGGCACCCGGGTCGACGAGGCCTGGGCTCCGGCTTTGTGGGGCGAGCGGATCCTGTTCTGGACGGCTTACGCGCCCTACATCCTGTCCAGCCGCGACCTCGGTTACCGTTCGGCTTTGCTCAACACGCTTGCCCGCGGCGCCCGCCACCTCGACACGACTGCTGATCGCGCCGCGCCCGGCATCGACCGCATCACCGCCTGGGCTGGCGCGCTCGCCGGGGCTCTGCTGATCCAGGGCGGCGCCCCGCGTGTGGCCCGCGCCGAAGCCGGGCTGATGCGCGCCCTTGCCGCCGCCCAGTTTGAGGACGGCGGACTGATGAGCCGCAGCCCGCACGAACAAATCCTGCTGGTCGATCGCCTCGGCCTGCTCCGCGCGGCCTATTTCGCTGCCAAGCAGACGTTGCCCGACGCGCTCGAATCCGCCGCCGCCGCCGCGCTCGCCGCGCTTCACGGTGTGACGATGGGCGATGGTGCGCTGTCCAGCTGGCAGGGTGGCAATGCCGGCGATCCGGCGCGCATCGCGGCGCTTGTCGAGGGCTGCGGTCTTCGCGCCCGTCCGCTGCGGCAAGCGCGCGGCTGGGGTTATCAGCGCCTATCCGCGCTCGGCACGATCGTGGTGATTGACGCCGGTCCGCCGCCGCCCGCGCGCATGGCCCCGCTCGGCACCGCCTCGACTTTGGCGTTCGAGATGAGCGACGGGGCGCAGCGGATTGTGGTCAATTGCGGCGGTCCCGGGCCAGTGCCGACCGATCTCCCGCTCGAATTGGTGGTCGCGCTGCGCACCACCGGCGCCCATTCGACCCTGTCGCTTAACGACACCAACTCGACTGCGATCCTCGACGATCGCACGCTTGGAAAAGGCGTCGGCGATGTCGTCATCGACCGCGCCGAGGATAATGATTCGAGCCGGCTCGACGCCAGCCACGATGGCTATGTCCGCGGTTTCGGCTTGCTGCACGAACGCTCGATGATCCTCGGCAATGACGGCAAGGAAGTGCGCGGCCAGGACAAATTGACCCCGCGCGGCCGCAAGAAGATCAAGGCCGACGTGCCTTATGCGATCCGCTTCCACCTGGCACCGCAAGTCGAGGCGACCAGCACCGCCGACGGCATGGGTGCGATCCTTCGCGCGCCCGGCGCACCGCCGTGGAATTTCCGTTGTCGCGGCGCGATGCTGGGGATTGAGGAAAGTCTCCACATCGACCATCGCGGCGCCGCAATACCGACCCAACAATTGGTGGTGGTCGGCGAGGTGTCCGCGCTCGGCGGGACCATCGCCTGGCAATTCCGCCGCTCCAGCTGAGAGATCCCAATGACCGACCTCGTGCCCGTCCGCCGCGCCTTATTGTCCCTGTCCGACAAGGCCGGGCTCGACGCGCTTGCCGATGGGTTGGCGAAAGCGGGAGTCGAACTGGTCTCGACCGGCGGCACCGCCAAGGCCTTGCGCGACCTCGGCCATGCCGTGCGCGATGTCGCCGACTTGACCGGCTTTCCCGAAATGATGGACGGTCGGGTCAAGACCTTGCACCCGATGGTTCACGGCGGCCTGTTGGCGGTGCGCGATAATCCTGACCACGTCGCGGCGATGGACGCGCATGGCATCGGCGCCATCGACCTCGTGGTGGTCAATCTCTACCCGTTCGAATCGACCGTCGCCAAGGGCGCCGACCGCGACACGATCATCGAGAATATCGACATTGGCGGTCCAGCGATGGTCCGCTCGGCGGCCAAGAACCATGCCTTCGTGGCGATCGTCACCGACCCGGCCGATTATCCGGAATTGCTGGCCGAGCTTGATCAAGGCGGCACCAGCCTCGCGTTCCGCCGTTCGCTCGCCGCCAGGGCCTATGCGCGCACCGCGGCTTACGATTCGATGATCGCCAGCTGGTTTGCGTTCGCCGACCAGGGCCAGGCCTATCCGCCCAGCCGCTTCATCGTCGGCACCAAGGCAATGGACCTGCGCTACGGCGAGAACCCGCACCAGAAAGCGGCGCTCTATTTGCCGATGGGCCCCGCCACCCCCGGAGTCGCGCAGGCGACGCAGGTGCAAGGCAAGGAACTCAGCTACAACAATCTCAACGACGCCAATTCCGCGATCGAATTGCTTGCCGAATTCCGCGATGGCCCGCCGACAGTGGTGATCGTCAAGCACGCCAATCCGTGCGGCGTCGCCAGTGGCGACAGCCTGGTCGAGGCCTGGGCCAGCGCGCTCAAATGCGACAGCGTCTCGGCCTTCGGCGGGATCGTCGCGGTCAATCGTCCGCTCGACGGCCCGACCGCCGAGGCCATCTGCGCCATTTTCACCGAAGTGGTGGTCGCGCCCGATGCCGATGATGACGCCAAGGCGGCATTCGCGAACAAGAAGAATCTCCGCCTGCTGCTGACCGGCGCGCTGCCCGATCCGGCGCGCGGCGGGCAGACCCTGGCGGTTATTGCCGGCGGATTGCTGCTGCAGGATCGCGACAATGGCCGGGTGACTCGCGACCAGCTCAAACTGGTCACCAAGCGCGCGCCCACCGAGCAGGAAATGAGCGACTGTCTGTTCGCCTGGACGGTCGCCAAGCACGTCAAATCCAACGCCATCGTCTACGCCAGGGACGGGGTCACCGCCGGGATCGGCGCGGGCCAGATGAATCGCCGCGATTCCGCCCGCATCGCCGCGATCAAGGCGCGCGAAGCGGCCGAACTATACGGCTGGAGCGAGCCCCGCACCGTCGGCTCGGCGGTCGCATCCGACGCCTTTTTCCCGTTTGCCGACGGCCTGCTCACCGCCGCCGAGGCCGGCGCTACCGCGGTCATCCAGCCCGGCGGATCGATCCGCGACGATGAAGTCATTGCCGCCGCGGACGCTGCCGGCCTGGCGATGGTCTTCACCGGCATGCGCCACTTCCGGCACTAGACGATAAATTTGTCCGCTTCGGCCGAGGCGGCGAGCACCTCGATATCGGCTTTGCGCATCCGGAACAGCATCCGGTCCTCGCGCCCGAACCCGCGGGTCCAGATAACATAGCCGAAGGTCGCGAAGATCAGCGGGATGCCGACCAGCAATTGCACCAGCGGCGGAAGGAACAGCCGCACCGGGATCCCGATCGCGAAGCCGGCGACGATCGCCAGCACCAGCGCCCAGCGCCAGCCCGACACGCTGTGGCCGATCGTCTTGCCAAGTAAGCGTGACTTGGCGATCGAGGCGAAACCCAGCGCCACGCACAGCGCCGCCGCCGGTCCGGTCGCCTGCCACGCCTCGGGCCAGTCAAGTTTGCGCATGGCGATGATGAACATCGCGCTCAACGCCGCCTGCAGCGCCAGCATGGTCAGGCTGAGCGCCATATTCTTGTGCCGCGAGACGTAAATCAGTGCGGCTTCGCTGACCACCGCGGTGGCAGCGATCACTTCGGCGGCGAGCAGGAAGCCGAGCGTCGCGGTGCCGACCGTGAAGTCAGCGCCGACCAGCGCCATCACCGCATGACCCGGCAGCGCCAGCGCAAGTGCGATTCCGGCTTGCGCGGCGAGGATCCAGAAGCCGACCTGGCGCACTTGCGCGGCGACCGCGCCAAGATCATTGACGGCGAGGTTGCGCGCGATAACCGGGCCGAGCACCGGATCGAAGCTGGTCTTCAGTTTTGCCGGCAGCGATGCGACCTGCTGCGCGACATAATAAATGCCGACAAATTTCGGGCCGAGGAACAGGCCGAGCACCGCTATGTCGATCCGCCGCGATCCCCATTCGACCGCGTCGGCTGCGGCCAGCGGCATGTTGCGCCGCGCTGTTCGCCAGCTCAGGCCAAGGTTGGGCCGCCAGCCACGCGGTACCCCGAATTCGCGCGCCAGCGGGATCAGCGCCGCGATCAGCGCCGCGACCATCGAAATGACATAAGCGATGATCAGCCCGTCGCGCAAAGACCAGTAGGACCATAATAACGCGACCGCGCTGATCGTCCACGGCTCGACGATCGACCGCGCTCGCACGGTCGCGCCGACATTGTTGTGATAAGCCAGAGCGGCGAGCGCGATGTCGGTCCAGGCGATCGCCAGCACGGTCACCGGAAGCATCCATTCCCAGCCGTTGATCGCGCTGTTGGGAAACATTGCCTGCGGGAAACTGCCGAGGATCACCATCCCGACGACCGATCCGAACAAGGCTGTCAGCATGGCATCGGCGACAATATGCGAATGCGGCCGTCCGTCCTCGGCTAGCTGCTGCGCCAGCCCGCGCTTCAACCCGAGCGACGCCAGCTGAGCGGCAAGCTCGACGATCAGCACCGCATAAGCGAATCGCCCGAGCGCCGCCGCGCCGTAAATCTGCCCGCCGATGAACAGGAACGGCAGCCGCGCGATCAGCCGGATGACGAACCCCATGAAGTTGATTCGCCCGCCCCGCGCCAGCGTCGCCAGGTCGGCCTTTGATGCCGTTTGCGGCGCGGCGGTTCCCGTTGGCTTTTTGCCCCCCGTGTCGGTCAATGCGCCGCGCCCCAGTTCGCGCCCCAGCCGACCTCGACATCCAGCGGCACGTCTAGCTTCAGCGCCGGTTCCGCCGCTTCCGCCATCACCCGCCGAATCACGCTTTGCGCTTCTTCCTCGCGCCCGGCCGGCACTTCGAACAGCAATTCGTCATGCACCTGCAGCAGCATTTTGACGTCGCCCAGGCCAGCCTCGGCCAGCGCCGCGTCCATCCGGTTCATCGCCCGCTTGATCAAATCGGCGCTGGTCCCCTGGATCGGCGCGTTGACCGCGGCGCGCTCGGCCCCGGCGCGGAACGTGGGGTTGCTGGCGCGGATATTGGGAAAGTGCGTCCGCCGCCCGAACAGGGTGCGGGTGAAGCCATGCTCGCGAACGAAACCCAGCGTGTCGTTGATATAGGCCTGGATGCCCGGGAAGCGCTCGAAATAGCGGGTGATGATCGCCTTGCCCTCGTCGCGCTCGACCCCCAGCCGCCCCGCCAGTCCCCATGCCGAAATGCCGTAAAGGATGGCGAAATTGACCGTTTTCGCGCGACCCCTTGTGTCGCGGTCGACGGTCCCGAACAGCTCGAGCGCGGTCAGGCTGTGAATATCCTCGCCGGCCGCAAACGCCGCCTTCAATTGCGGCACATCGGCCATATGCGCGGCGAGCCGAAGTTCGATCTGGCTGTAATCGGCACTCATCAGCACATGGCCGGGCTCGGCGACAAAGGCATCGCGGATCTGGCGCCCGAGCTCGGTGCGGATCGGGATGTTCTGCAAATTGGGCTCGGTCGAACTCAACCGCCCGGTCTGCGCGCCAGAAAGGCTGTAACTGGTGTGGACCCGACCCGTCGCGGGGTTGATCTGCGCCTGCAACGCGTCGGTGTAGGTTGATTTCAGCTTCGACAATTGCCGCCATTCGAGCACCAGTTTGGCCACCGGAACGCCCTCTCCGGCAAGCCGCTCGAGTTCGGTGACATCGGTCGAATATTGCCCGCTTTTCCCCTTGCGCCCGCCCTTCAGGCCCAACCGATCGAACAACACTGCGCCCAATTGCTGCGGGCTGCCGATCGTGAACGGCCCCTCGGCGGCCTCGTAAACCTGCCCCTCCAGCTTGGCGATCTCGACCGCGAACGTGCCCGACAATTTGGCCAGATACTCGCGGTCGACCCGGATTCCGCGAAGTTCCATCCGTCCGACCGTCGCGGCCAATGGCCGGTCGACCATCTGATACACCCCGGTCACACCTTCCGTCGCCAGCCGCGGTTTAAGCCGTTGCCACAGGCGCAGGCAGATGTCGGCATCCTCGGCGGCATATTCGGTTGCCGCGTCCAGCGGCACCTTGTCGAACGTAATCTGCTTTAAGCCCACCCCGCACACCGATTTGAACGAAATGCATTCATGCTCGAAATGCGTCGCTGCCAGTTCGTCTAGCCCATGCCCCGACCGCCCGGCGTCGAGGTCGAAGCTCATCACCAGCGTGTCGTCGTAAGGCGCAATGGTGATCCCGGCCTTTGCGAACATCACCCAGTCATATTTCAAATTGTGCGCGACCTTGAGGACGCTCGCCTCTTCGAGCAACGGCTTGAGCGCCGCCAGCACGTCTGCCGCGGGCAATTGCGACGGCGCTTCGGAAAACATGTCGCCCCCGCCGTGACCGATCGGGATGTAGCAGGCCTTGTTCGGCGCGGTCGCCAGGCTGATCCCGACCAGCCGCGCCACGGTGCAATCGATGCAATCAGTCTCCGTATCGATCGCGACATAGCCCTGATGCCGCGCGTCGGCGATCCATTTGTTGAGCGCGTCTATCGTCGTCACCGTCTCATATTTGGTCCGGTCGACAATGATTTTCTCGGCCTCCGCCAATGGCTTGGCGGCCGATGACGTCATGACGGCGGCGACGTTTCCAGCGCTCGCACCGCCGCCGCCGCCACCGACGCGGTTGAGCAGTGACTTGAAGCCCTGGTCCTCCAGGAAGGCGCGCAGCGGCTCGGGCGGAATTCCGGTCAGCACCAGATCCTCGAGCGGCTCGGGCAGCGCCGCGTCGCACACCAGCCGCACCAGCTCGCGGGAGAGCAAAGCGGAATCGGCATGGTCGATCAGCGACTGCTTCAATTTGGGCTTGGTAATCGCGTCGGTCGAGGCGAGCACCGCGGCGAGGTCGCCGAATTGGTTGATCAATTGCGACGCGGTCTTCGGCCCGATCCCGGGGACGCCGGGGATATTGTCGACGCTGTCGCCCATCAACGCCAGCACGTCACCAAGCTTGTCGGGATAGACGTCGAACTTGGCCTTCACATAGTCCGCGTCGATCCGCCGGTCGTTCATCGTGTCGAGCATGTCCACGCCCGGCTCGATCAGCTGCATCAGATCCTTGTCGCTGCTGACGATCGTCGTCGCCCATCCCGCGGCCAACGCCGCCTTGACGTAACAGGCGATGATATCATCCGCCTCCAGTCCTTCAGTCTCGATGCACGGGATCGAAAAAGCGCGCGTCGCGGTGCGGATCAGCGGGAATTGCGGGATCAGGTCTTCGGGTGGCGGCGGGCGATTGGCCTTATACTGGTCGTACATCGCGTTGCGGAACGTGGTCGACGACGCATCGAGGATCACCGCCATGTGGGTCGGGCCGTCCGCCTTGTTGAGCCCATCGGCCAGCTTCCACAGCATCGCCGTATAGCCATAGACTGCCCCGGCCGGCACGCCATGCTTGTTGGTCAGCGGCGGCAGCCGGTGATAGGCGCGAAAGATATAGCTCGACCCGTCGACGAGGTAGAGGTGGGGCTGGGGTGCGGGGGGATCGGCCATCTGCCGACTGCTCTAGCAGGCCAGCCGGTCATTTCCAGCGCCAGACCTCAAGCGTTTGACATCCGTCAAAGCCATCGGCCTGAGTGGCCCGTAGCGATTGCTCAATCACCACGGAGTTTCGCCATGACCAAGCGCCTCGACAAACAATTGCTTGCCCGTACCGCTGAGCTGGTTGCCGCGCCTGCAGGGCCCCGCGCCTGCACCGATCGCGGGTTCGAGCTTCCGACCGCACTCTATGTCGCCACCATCGGCGCTTATCTCGCCTTCCTGGCGATCATGGCCATCGGCTTCCAGAGCCGCGACATGCTGCTGCCGATGGTCATCTTCGTGGCCTATATCGCGATGCTGTTCGGGGTCCCGGCCTTGTGGACGCGGATGAAGCCCGAAACCGCGACTGCCCCGCTGACACTCGGCGCCTTCTGGAAGAACGGGATCCAGACCTACACCGGCCACAACCAGGCCGGCGCGGCGGCGGTGCAAGTGTTGCTGCTCCCGGTGATGGTCCTGTTGTGGGGAGTCGCGGTCGTCGTCATCGCCGCGACGGTCTAGCGCGCCAGTTCCCGTAGTCGCGCGGCGTCCGCCACCCGGATGCCGCGCGCACCTTCGCGATCGATGACGCGCTCGCGTTCCAATGCGGTCAGCTGGCGGCTCACCGTCTCGTTCGTCAGCCCGAGCAGCCCGGCCATCTCGCCGCGTGTCAGCGGCAGGTCGAACCGGTCGGCGGCGTGGCACGGTGAATGGCTCGCCGCTTCGGCCATTGCCAGCAGGAAGGCCGCGACCCTTCCTTTCGATGTGCGGCGCGCCTGCAGCTCGACCAGCGACCGCGCCTCGAACAATTCCTCCGCCGACCGCCGCAGCAACGCCTTTGCCAGCGCCGGGAAACGGTCAACCGCCGCCTCATATTGATCGCGCGAGAACAGGCACAGTTCGCTGTCCGCCAGCGCCACCACATCATGATGCGCCACCGGCGCAAACATCTCGCCGACAAATCCCGCCGGGTGGACCAGGCTCAGGATCCGCTCGGTCCCGTCCTCGCCATAGCTGGCGATTTTGAGCGCGCCGCTGATCAGGGTCGCGCAGGCGCCATTATCCTCGCCCGCGGCAAAGATCGTCTCGCCCTTGGCCACTATCCGCCGCCGCCCGATCCGCGCCAGCTCGCCGCGCTCCTCATCGGACAAAGCGGCACAGGCCGCACGCTCGCGCACCGGGCAGGTGGCGCAGTTAAGGGGCTCGGTTGCAGCGGGCATGCCTTGCCCTACCACGCCCGCCGCGCCATGCCATTAGCGGACAGGAGATCGACATGGCAGAACACTTCCTGCGCCACCGCCAGGCGTGGACCAGCGACGAAATCCAGAAACTCCACCGGCTGGCGGAAAAAGGCATGAGCCTCCGCGCCATCTCTAAGGCCATGACCCGCAGCGAGGAATCGATCCAGGCGCGCGCGAAGGCGGACGGGCTCAAGGTCAGTAAGCTGCGCTAGTCAGAAGGCGACGGGAGGTCCGCTTCCTACCTTTATCGGACATAGCGCAGGACGAGAGGCGGGAGGACTTACTCCCGCCTCGATAGTTCACTCTCGCCTCGATAGGTTAGGCGGTATGAAGGTTCAGCGCGCAGGGTTTGCTGTCGCTGTTGGTGCCGACATCATAGGACAGGCGCTGGCCGGTCGTCGGCGGGTTCGCCTTGATGTCCCACGCAAAGGCGCTTTTCTCGAAGACGAGATTGTCGCCGCCGGTTTCCGGCTTGATCGAGCCGCGGCCCTGATCGATGTCGAACGTGTTGACGGTGCCAAAAAATTTCATGATGAGTTCCTTTGTTTCCAGGGGCCAGAATTGGCCGCCTTTCGGCTAGGAGACGTCAAAGATAGGAGGAAGGTGCGGCTTAGCGCCCAAGACCGTCGATTTCGACTGGTAGCATTCCTATAACGATTGGCGACACGGAACGTTGCGGCCGGAGCCTGCCGCGTGGCTTCCACTCACCCCGCTTTGCACTCCGACGGGGCCATCTGGGAGGGGTCTCGCCAGCAAAGGAATGAGGGCGCCTTAGGGCACCAGCACCGTATCCACCGCCGCATCCGCCAGCTCGGGATAATCGAGCGTGTAGTGCAGTCCCCGGCTTTCGTGCCGCGCCAGCGCCGAGCGGATGATCAAGTCGGCGACCTCGACTAGGTTGCGCAGTTCGATCAGGTCGGGGGTGACGGTGAAGTTGCGGTAATAATCCTTCACTTCCTCGCGCAGCAAATCGATGCGGTGTTTGGCCCGCTCAAGCCGCTTGGTGGTGCGCACGATGCCGACGAAATTCCACATGAAGCGGCGGATTTCGCCCCAGCATTGCTGGATCACCACTTCCTCGTCGCTGTCGGTCACCCGGCTTTCGTCCCAGCCGCGGATCGCCGGCGGCTCGGGCAGGTCGCCCCAGTTCGCTAGGATATGCTTCGCCGCCGCCTCGCCATAGACCAGGCATTCCAGCAGCGAGTTGGACGCCAGCCGGTTGGCCCCATGCAACCCCGACTGGCTGACCTCGCCCGCCGCATAAAGCCCGGGCGCATCGGTCTTCCCGTCGAGATCGACCAGCACCCCGCCGCAGGTATAATGCTGCGCCGGTACCACCGGGATCGGCTCCCTGGTGATGTCGACCCCCAGCCCGAGCAGTTTCTCGTAAATGTTGGGGAAGTGGCCCTTCACGAACTCGGCCGGCTTGTGGCTGATGTCGAGGTAGACATAGTCGAGCCCGTCGCGCTTGATCTCATGGTCGATCGCCCGCGCCACGATGTCGCGCGGGGCAAGCTCGGCGCGCTCGTCATAATCGGGCATGAAGCGGTGTCCGGTCTCGGGATGTTTCAAAATTCCGCCCTCGCCTCGCACCGCCTCGGTGATCAGGAAATTCTTGACCTCCAGATTGTACAGGCAGGTCGGGTGGAACTGCATGAATTCCATGTTGCTGATGCGGCATCCCGCGCGCCACGCCATCGCGATCCCGTCCCCCGTCGCCCCGCGCGGCGCAGTCGAGTAGAGATAGGTTCGGCCGGCGCCCCCGGTGGCCAGCACTGTCGCTCGCGCGGTCAGCGTC
>JBKJNP010000140.1:0-2564 GCA_046593565.1 Sphingomicrobium sp.
CATAGTCTTTTGTCGACCGCGATCGAGGCATTGATCTCGCGCATCACAGCGGCCGGGCCGCCGTCAAAGCGCCCGCCCCACATCTGATTGGAGTCACCCGTGCGGCTGATCGTCCTGTTCCTTGTCGGCCTGAGTGCCGCTGCATGCGATAGGCAAAAGGCCGAGGCGCCTCAAGCGGAGCCTGTCGCGGCGGGCCAAGCGGAGGCCACCGGCAAGGGCGTCGACCGTAGCCACAAGGGCAAAGCCGCCCCCGCAGCGAAATTCAACAATCCCGATGGCGGGGCGTTCGACCTGACCAAATTCAAGGGAGGTCCGGTGCTGGTCAATTTGTGGGCCAGCTGGTGCGCGCCGTGCATCGCCGAATTGCCGACGCTGCAAAAGCTTGAGGAAGCACAGGCCAAGGACGGCAAGCTAGGCGTGATCGCGGTCAGCCAGGATATGGCGTCCAAGACATCGGTCGACGCCTTCCTTAAGAACAAGGGGCTTTCGCGGTTCGCTGCGTTCCACGATCCCGAGATGGCGCTGTCGTCGGCGCTCAATGTCCAGATCATGCCGACCACCATCCTGTATGACGCGGCGGGCAAGGAAGTGTGGCGCTACACCGGCGATCTCGACTGGAGTGGGGCCGAGGCGGCTAAACTGCTGGCCGAGGTCGCGCCGTCCAAGTCTTGAGCAAGCGCCCATCAATCGCCGCGAGGCCTGCGGCGATCAGCAGCAGTCCGCCGATCTGGGCCAGGCCGAACTGCTCGCCGAACACCAGGGCGCCGAGCACGATCGCGATCGGCGGGACGAGCAGGGTGACCAGCATTGAGTTGGTCGCACCGGCGGTCTCGATCAGTCGGAAGAACAGCACGTAGGCGAAGGCCGAGCAGAACAGGGCCAGCACCAGCACCGCGCCCCAGGCGGCGATCGACGTGGGCAAGGCGGTCAGCGACTGGCCGAACGCCAGCGCGACCGGCGCGAGCAGGATTGCGCCGGCGACGAACTGCGCCGCCGCCAATTCCATCGGTGCGACGCCAAGCGCCTTGAACCGCCGCGCGAAGATCCCGGCGAGGGCGTAGAGCAACGACGCGAACAGGCAGGCGAGCTGGGCGGTGAGGCGATTGCCTCCATCACCCGCGATCTGCGGCCCGATCATCGTCGCCACGCCGGCAAAGCCGATCACCACGCCGATCAGTCGCGCCGGTGTAATCCTTTCGTCGGCAGTCAGGAAATGCGCCGCAAGCACGCCGAAGATCGGAGTGGTCGCCTGGAGGATGGCGGCGAGTCCACTCGCGATATGCCGCTGGCCCCAGCCGAACAGCAGGAATGGGACGACATTGTTGAGCAAGGCGAGCAGGCCAACCGCGGCCCATACCGCCAGCGGCAAGGCAAGCCGCCGCCCGTTGACGCGCAGGATGATAACCAAAGCGGCGGCGGCAAACGACAGGCGCAGCCAGACGTAGGTAAACGGATCGAACGAGGCGACCGCCACCTTGATCAACAGGAAGGCCGATCCCCAGATCAGCCCGAGCGCGCCGAGCAGGATCCACTCGGTGCGGCCGAGGCGCGGCGCGTCGGCGCGGATTGGGGCGGCCGGGAGAGGCTGGTCGATCGTGAGGTCGCGCGGAGCCATGGACACTCTCCCTGGTGATTGGCGAAACTAGGGAGATTTTATTCGTCGAGCCAACAAAAGCGCTGACCCAAGTGATAAGCTGGCCTTATGGATTAGTCGCGCAGCAGCTCGTTGATGCTGGTCTTGCTGCGGGTCTTTTCGTCGACCCGTTTGGCGATCACCGCGCAGGCTAGGCTCGGCCCGCCGTCACGCGCGGGGAGCGTGCCCGGGACTACCACCGAATATGCCGGCACCCGGCCATAGACGATCGCGCCGCTCAGCCGGTCGACGATCTTGGTTGAGGCGCCGATGAAGACGCCCATCGAGATCACCGCGCCGCGCTCGACCACTACGCCCTCGGCGACTTCGGAGCGCGCGCCGATGAAGCAATCGTCCTCGATGATCACCGGCCCGGCCTGCAGAGGCTCAAGCACGCCGCCGATCCCGGTGCCACCCGAAATGTGGACGTTCTTGCCGATCTGAGCGCAGCTGCCGACCGTCGCCCAGGTGTCGATCATCGTCCCCTCGCCGACATAGGCGCCGAGGTTGACGAAGCTCGGCATCAGCACGGCATTGGGGGCGATGTACGCGCCCTTGCGGACGATCGCGCCGGGCACCGCGCGGAACCCCGCGGCGGAAAAGCGTGCCGCGTCCCAGCCCTTGAACTTGCTGTCGACCTTGTCCCACCAGGCCGCGCCGCCGGGACCGCCGGGGATTTCGGCCATGGCGTTCAATCGGAAGGAGAGCAACACCGCCTTCTTGAGCCACTGGTTGACCTTCCAGCCGCCGGTCTCGACCGGTTCGGCAACCCGCGCCTCGCCCGAATCGAGCAGCCCGAGCGCCGCATCCACCGAATCACGGATTTCGCCTGTTGTGTCGGTGCCGATCGATTCGCGCTTGTCCCACGCGGCGTCGATCGCGGCCTGCAACTGGTTGGTCATGCATCCTGTCCTTCGAAGAGAGTATCGAG